>JAVHLK010000019.1 GCA_031082285.1 Desulfomonilaceae bacterium | reverse complement strand
GCGAAGCAATCTCAGCTCGCCGGAATCCGCGACCGTATTTAGGAAACGGAGCACTCAGGCGGATGTCACCCCGCGGAGAGCTCCTGGTGGCGAGCGATGTTCCTGAAGTACTCGTCCTCGTTGAGAGACAGCAGATCTTCCAGGAGGCCGGTTTCTCCGGAGATTTGCTCGATTTGTCCCGCGAAAAACTGACGGAGTATCCGGTTCTGCGCGACGGTCCTTCGGTCCTTGTTCTTATAGAAGGCCTTCAAATAAATGTGAATGCGTGCATAGCAGTTTTCCAAATGATCAAGGTCTTCCCGAATCATCTTTTCATAAATTTCGTGTCTCGGCATGTCGGGGTTCTGCTCGAGCTTGATCCGCTTTTCCCGTATACGGTCGCTCCTCGAGATAATGTGCTCGACGTAATGTGTGATTTCTTCAAAGACGCTGTCGTCGGCCAGCACCTGGAGTATGTTGTCCTGTGAACCGGGCCGCCCCGGTTTAGGTGGTTCAGGCCGTAGAGTCTCCGCGTCGGCCGCCTCTTTCCACAATTCCGAATCCGCGGCGGACCTTGCGCTGAGCTTCTCGATTTTTGCGGTGAGACCTTCCGTCAAAAACGCAGGAACCTTGTCCAGGAGTCTCTTCAGCTGATTGCCGTACAGGGTGGTGAGTATCCGGTACCCGACGTCCAGGGAGCTGTTGAGCATGGAGAATATGGCCACGGTTCTGCGATCTTCCAGAGAGATCAACTGAAGCATTATCTCCTGGACCGCCGGCGTCAAGTAGAACTTGAATATCTTTCCTCCATCGGCAAGCTTCCTGACATAGACTCGGAAATTGTCGTCGACGGAATCCTTACGAGATTCGAATTGAAATCCCGTTACCAGTCGTCCTTTCGCTTTCAGGATTTGAGTGGCCGTCCGAGCATCCATCCTGCTTCTTTCGAGAACGAACAGTTCCCCAACGCGATCGTCTCTGAGCGCATTCCCCGTGAAATGAGTGATGCGGTTCAGTGCTTCGCCGATAATCGCCGAGTACTTGTCGTCGATAGTCAGATCGGGAATTATCTGAATCGCGTAACTACTTGAATTCATAAGCCCACTTCACTTGCAGGTCACGCCCGGGTCTCCCCACGCGTCACCGGTCGGTGTCCCCCTGGGGGTCACGGTGCAAGAAGTCGTTCAATCGGATTACCTTGTCCGCATGGCCGGCAGGATCAACGGGATCTCTCCGACGTTCGACCGTCTCGACGAATTTCTTCAGATTCGGGTCCCTCACGAGTGCATCGTGGATCTTACGATCCATCTCGATGGATTTCCGGGTCAACTCATCCGTGGGACAGTCCATGACCGCGGCGTTGTTCAGGATTGTAATCATCTTGGCCACGACACGGGGACTCTTCTGCAAGTAGGCGGGAACGTGGCCCCACAAACTCACCCCTTCGATACCCGCCTCGGAACAAGCCCTTATGAGAAAGGAGTGTACACTCACCGGCCCATAGTAGTCCGCGGCGCGAATTCCTTCATCAAGCCTCGCGGTCTCGGCCACAATATGGGGAGATGACGCCACCACACTAACGATGGGTGGGACGGTATGGGATATGGTGTCCTGAACTCCCCCGATGGTGTAGAGCCTTGTTGCATTGAGTTTGTCCATTGCATCCAGCAGAATGCGCGAGTAACCGGACCAGTTGTAATGAGGCTCTCTTCCGAGCAGCAGAATGAGATCGTGTTCACCGTCGGGATTATTCCAATCGTGGAGGTCGGCGTTCATGGATTCCAAATCGTGGATAACACCGTCTTCTATGTGGCCGATGGGCCTCTCCAGGGTACAATTGATGAACAGCTCCTCGCTCAGTCGAGCGAACCTTCTCGGCTTCAGCGCGTCAATCAAGTATTCAACGGTATCGCTGGAGACCCCGCCCGCGTTGGACCATCCGTGGAAACCCACAACAACGACCGGATCCGTCAAATCCGGTGTGTATTCCCACGTTATGGGAGAGGTGGTCGCTTCGCGGTCATTCATGTTCCGGTGCTCTGCGGAGAATTCGCCCTATTTTACCCTGTCTTGGTCCGTCAGATCAAGGATTGAAGCGATGTCCCGCCATATTGCCGTACTTGGAGATCATTTGTGCACGCCTGATGGTCCGTTTCTCCTATCCAGCCCCCACACGCGACACGATTCCCAACGTAGAGAACGGCCGCCTGGCCCGGAGCTACGGCCGACTGAGGCGTGTCGAAGGCCAGGTCAAGGGAGTCCTTCGACGCATTGATCAAAGTGCAGGGGACCGGTGAAGCGGTTGAACGAATCTTAACCTCAAACCGAGCACCCGGGATCAAGCATTGTGGTTCCAGGGAGTTGATCGCCGATATCCTGACCGTGGAGGAATACGTCTGTTCTCGTGTCCCCACGACCACCACGTTCGTATCCGGGTCGATTCGGACCACGTAATGCGGCATGGGTCCGCAAATTCCCAATCCCCTCCTCTGGCCGACCGTGTAGTCACAGATTCCCCCGTGTCTGCCCAATACGTTTCCCTCCAGGTCAACGATGGGCCCGGGCCGTGAAACCACGGCGTGCCTTTTCAAAAAAGCCTTATAATCATTGTCGGGAATGAAACACAATTCCTGGGATTCTTCGTCGTGTATCAATGTGACGCCCTCGGACCGAAGGAATTCCCGCACATATGTCTTCGTGTATCGCCCGAGCGGCAGAAGGGTTCTCTCGAGAATTTCCGTCGTCAAGGTAAACAAGAAATACGATTGGTCCTTGGCCCGATCGAGGGCCCTCAAGAGAGACGGCAGGCCCGCCGTGTGCTCGATGCGTGCATAGTGGCCCGTAGCCAATTTCTCGCAGCCCAGCTCCCGGGCTCTCTCGAAGAGAAGCGTTGTCTTGATCAGTCGGTTGCACAGAGGACAGGGGGACGGAGTTCGGCCGCGGGAATACTCCCGAAGAAACGGCTCGACTACCAGGTTTCTGAAATCCGCGGAAAGGTCGAAAACGAACAAAGGAACCCCGATTTGGCCGGCAGCGTATCCCGCATTGCGTGCAACCGCATCGGAATGCGGATGCAGTCTCATGTGAAGCCCGATGACGTCAAAGCCCGCTTTCTTCAGCAGCAGAGCGGATGCGGTGCTGTCCACGCCTCCGCTCATGGCGACGGCGACTCTCATTCGGTTTTTTCCAGCTCCGCTCATCAATGATACCTTTTCAACGGGCGTGGTCGTGGTGCTTATTCTTTTCGGCGCATAGGAATCGGCGGGACGCGGTCAGCGTCACCGATTCCCGGGGAAGTACGGCGCGACGCCGGGCTGGGAATCAAAATCAGGTAGTTGGGGAAGTTCCGCATCTTCCGACGGCTCCCCGTCGTCTTCATGGTCCTCCTCCTCATAGGGTTGGGAATCCTGCATCGGCGCCGGCGGTTGCTGACCCGGGGGCTGCCCCTGAAACGCACCGGGCGGTTGGTCCCACCGAGTGACCGGGGCCTGCGTCGGGCCGTACCCGGGCGGGCCCGTATGAGGTGTCGCTTGACCCCGATGGTAACCACCGCCTACCATGGGGTGTACGGGAACGACCTGTTGAGGCGGTGTGGAATAGATCGGATTCCCGGGTCCGTACTGAACGCGGCCCGGAGGGAGATAAGCCTGGGCTTGCGGATCGTAATCGGGAACGGCCGGTCTGTAATCTCGGAGCGACTCGGGACTGTCAAGCGGAGACATGACCAGGGTGAACCCGGCCGTCCGGCTGTACACGGGCTCGGTCACAGTGCCGGGGAAAAAACCATCCTTGGGATTTCCCACGTACGTGGTCATCTCTTCAAAAGAAATGTCGGGCGGAACGGGGAATTCCTTGACGGGCACGCCTTTGAGAACATCTTTTGCGAAGTAACCCCAGATCGGAAGAGCTGCCCTTCCCCCGCCTTCTCTCCTGCCAAGCGGCCTTTTTTCGTCGAACCCTACCCAAACACCGGTGGTGAACTCGGGCGAGAAGCCGATAAACCACGTGTCCTCCGCGTTGTTGGTCGTCCCCGTCTTCCCGGCCAGATCCTTGCGGTCGAGTATTCTCCGCAGACCCGCGCCCGTTCCGCGCCGGACCACTCCCTGAAGCATAGATGTCATAACGTAAGCTGATTGCGGCGACATGGCGGGTCTGACGATTCGTGGAGAACGCTTCTCGTCTGCAAGCCCACGACCGCGATCTAATGGGTTCGCATCGTGTGCGGAGCGTTCAATACCTATCTCACCGTCATCGTCCACATCCTCTTCCTGCAGGTCTTGTTGCACGATCTCTTTGAATTCATCTCTGGGTGCCGGGTGAGGGATCTCCGAAGCATTCAGGACCGGAAGGTCCGTATTGTCTTCCAGGACGTTTCCGAATCGATCTTCAATTCGTTTGACCAGGATCGGCTCTACATACACCCCGCTGTTGGGAAACACCGTGTAGGCCGAGGTAATTTCGTACAAACTTAATTCCGAGGTACCCAAACTCAAGGAGAGATTTCGTCCCAATGGGGCGGAAATGCCCATTTTGCGCGCCATCTCGATGACCGGATCGAATTTCGTGTCCATGAGAACTTTGATGGTGCAGATATTTCGAGACAATTCCAATGCGCTCCGGAAACTTATCGGTCCCAGAAAATTGCCTCCGGCATTTTTCGGCTCCCACTCTTCCTCCGCGGCGTTTTCAAGATCCACTACAATCGGTTCGTCCACAATGACGGTTGCAGGGCTGTAGCTCCGCTTCTCCACCGCCGCGGCATAGATTATCGGCTTGAACGCGCTGCCCGGCTGACGCTTGCCCTGAGTGGCCCGATTGAACTTGAAATGCTCCCTCGAGGCCCCTCCCACCAGGGCCCTGACGTAGCCTGTCCTGTTCTCGATGCACACCAGCGCCCCCTCAAGATTTGGATCGTCGTCCAGCGTGAAGAACGCGCTTTCGTCGGCGAACTTGTCAAACCGCAGCGCGAGCACTTGCCCAACCTTGTACGGCGCGGCCTCGGCTTTCGGGATGTGCACGCGGCCCCGCACGCTCTTGCTCAACGCGACATGAAGCTCAGTCTGCTTTTTCATTTGGGCAATCTTTACTATGACCCCCTGATACACCTTGCCCTCTTTCAATTCGGGCGACGACCGCCTCTTGAGACGCTCGGAAATTTCATTGGCCGGCAGGGTCCTGAGAATAGCCAGATTTTTCTGCCTCGCACGAATTTCCTTGAGTCCTTTTTCCAAAGCCTCGTGAGCCATGCGCTGGTAGTCGACCCGACACGTGGTGAAGACTTTCAGCCCTTCGTTGTACAATCTGTCGGCACCGTACTTCCTGACAATATACCGTCGCACCTCTTCGGCAAAATCGGGAACCAGGTCGAACGGTTTGGTGTTATCCTTCTTGATGGCCACTTGTTCGTATTTGGCCTGTTGGTATTCCGCATTGGTGATGAAGCCGTTGGCAACCATTCTTCCCAACACGTACAGTTGTCTTCCTCGGGCGAGCCTCCCATTCTTGAACGGATTATTTCTGGAGGGGCCTGAAACGAGACCCGCGATAAGAGCACCTTCCGGAACGTTCAGTTGTTCGATGGGCTTGTCGAAGTAGCCGCGCGCTGCCGCCTCCACTCCGTAACACCCCTCACCGAGATAGATCTCATTGAGATAGATATAGAGAATCTTTTTCTTGCCCCACAACCGCTCCAATTCGTACGCAAGCAAGATTTCCTTGATCTTCCGAGACAACCTCCGCTCACGTGTCAGGAATAAGTTGCGCGCAACCTGCATCGTGATGGTGCTTCCCCCCTGCACGATGCGACCGGATTTCACATTTGCGATTGCCGCCCGTGCAAAGCCTTGCCAATCGACACCGGAGTGCTCGTAAAAGCGAGAGTCTTCGGCCGCCAGGAATGCTTCGACGACATGAGGCGGGATCTGCTCCAAATCCACAACAAAGCGTTTCTGATGATAGAAAACCCCGATCACGGTCCCGTCATCCGCATAGAAGGTCGATACCGTCCTGGGCAAATATGAGGCCAAATGAGGAATCCGGGGCAAGTCATTGGAATAGACGAGATACGCCGCAACTCCCGCTCCGGCACAGAAGATCGGGATTTCCACCAGTACGACAAGCGGAATCAGGAAAAACACATTGAATAAACCCCGTCCAAGAATTCGTCTCACAAACGTCGGCATCATGCTTACCTATACCATCTGCAATGGGTGCGTCATTTCCAATATCCGGAGCTGCGACCATGCGGGAAACCGTCTCGAGCATGACCGCACTGGCCCCTAATTGCTCGGCTATACTCTCAGCACCATCAAGTCTTCCGCTCGGAAGATTTCGCCGGAGAAGACCGCGGCAGCTTGGGACACTACATCGACCTCATCGCACGGCGGATAGAAGTGTGTCAGTAAGAGCCGCTTCGCGCGAGCTGAAGACGCAATCCTTCCCGCCTCCGACGGGACCAGGTGCCCCCTGACTTTCATATCGTCGGGCATGGATGATTCGCAGACCAACAAATCGGTACCCCGAGCGAGATGAACGAGGTCATCCGAAACATCGGTATCTCCCGTTACCGTGACCGAGGATCCGTCCGCCTCAATCCGGTAGGACAAGCTCGGGAACGTATGCGCGGCCGGCCGCGATCGTATCCACAGACCTTCGATCTCAAACGTATCGGGCTGACGGGCATCCATCTCCCTGATCACCAGTCGGTCGCCCTTCGGGACGATCCAGTCTCCATACATTCCGACCTGAGCCTCATAGAATTGTTCCATTCCCGTTGGTCCTACCAGATGGAACCGCTCTTCCCGGACGGCCTCGTAATCGTAGTTCGACGCGAACAGAAAGGGCACGAGATCGGAAACGTGGTCCGGGTGGAAATGCGTGACGAGTATCACATCTATGTTCCTATAGTCTATACCGGCCTCACACATGCGACGAATTGTGCCGGGCCCCATGTCGACGAGCACCCAGGCTTCCGAAGTCCGGACGACCAACCCCGATGCATTTCGTTTGAGGCTCGGCGTGACCGTGCCGCTGCCGAGCACCGTGATCTCCATTGTTTCAAACCCTTTTCCTATCTCCTCCGCGCGGAAACCACTTTAACGTGATCGACGCCGCTTATCAAGAAAGTACGGCGGGAAGGATCGGATTTCGAGCTTCGACTTTAGCCTGAGAGTCGTTCCGAGGCACTTGGCCGACATCCAGGCACCGGCCTTCCATGCGCGCTGCTCGTTGGAAGATTCGCGTTGTTCACTTGGCGAGTAAGGCATACTTACAAAATCATACTTATTGTGACCCGCAGGCAAGACAAAGTGTACATTATTGTTCAGTAACGAGATGAAGATCATAATAGGTTCACATTTTTTCAGCACGAACACCGAGAAGTGACTTGACTGTTGCCCTTGATTTCTTTAGGCTGTCTCTATCCCTACTGTCAGTGCTCTGATGCCGGCAACCGAATTCTAACCAGCGCGTTTCCCGCGGCAAGCGGGAGAGCCGTGGATGAACGGTTAAAGCGGGATTGTCGGCTTTTTCAGTTTGTATTTAATGTGAGGAGGAATATCAAATGAATAGGGTCAGGTCGGTCGCTGTGGCGGTCATGGTGGGCCTCTTACTCTGTGTGTCCGGCTCGCAGGCCCGGGCATGGGAGTTCGCCATGGACGGTGCTTTTACCTTTGAGCTCGAAGAAATGGGACAAACAGGCCGTAACGGCTTCTTTGGGCCGTATGATGTGGACGCGGGAAGCGGAGTGCAACTCCCCGGTTTTTACGCGCCGTACAATTTCTGGATCGGCAGCCCGGATGTGGGTACACCGGGCGTGGTGTCCGGCTCCGACGCGGGTTGGAACACCCAGTACATGGGTGTCAACATGGAATTGAGGATGAACAAGGCGCTTCGGATCAGGGGACTTTACTATATCGGGGCCTGGAATCCTGACGGTACGGGCCTGCTGGTGGCATCGGAATACCTTAATCAGAGTTTCCCGGGCATTCAGCAGTCGTTTTCTCCCGGTTACTGGAACACTCTGTGGCTTACCGCTCAGCTTCCCTGGGGACAAGTGGCATTCGGCAAACGTCCGTCCGCGTGGGGCACCGGCCTGTCATGGAACGGAGACGAATCGCGCAGCTCGGAGTCATTAGCCTTGAGGACCTTCTACGGTCCACTGAGCTTCCAGATATCCTTCTATCCGTCAAGGCGAGGAAACGTCGGGTCGGTTCAGTACTACAACCGGGATGTGGACAAGAGCAATTCACGCCTCTGGGATATCACCATACCGAACCTGGTCTACCGCTGCGGACCTATTGATTTGGGCGTTCAGTATGTCCTAATCAACCGCCACAGCGGCGGTGAGGCCTTTGTCCCGGATCCCGGTGGAAATCCAGCCGCCAGGCTCACCCAGAATTACAGGGACCGAGACGATCTGTATTCCGGAGTGTACTTCAAGTACTATAATGGAAGGTTCTTTTTCAATAGTGAGGTGACGTGGTACGAGCAGACCACTCGTAACCGGCGCAAGATTGCCGGTGGAGGTCCCGCACCCGGCACCAGGGACGACTATATCGAGCACTGGCGTTACGTCGTCGAGGCATCCGTCCTTGCAGGTCCGGCGAGAGTGGCACTGTTGCACGCGTGGTTGCAGGGCGACGATCGGCGGGGCGGACAATTCCTCAATGGGGTGCAGGCCCCGGGCAACGTCACGTATATTGACAGACGTGGAAGTCTTCGATCGAATTCGTTCGCCAACTCAGGCCTCTTCCGTCCTTATAGTCTCATCCTGGCGTATCAGTATGGGACGGGAATGTTCATAAACGGCGATACCGGCAACGGGTACATGGAGGATGCGGTGGTCTTCGCCGCCCGTGCCGACTATGCCCTTGCAGCAAACCTCAATGTTTACGGCACGTTTTTCTGGGCGGAACGCCAATCCAAGAGCGGCTTCGGATGGGGTGCCATCGCTCCCGACACCGGTGCCTCCGACGGGAGTATCGTCATGAGGGGAACCGCCAACGCTGATCGTGTCGGTGCACCCAACATCCCCGACACTGCGCTCGGCTGGGAAATCGATCTGGGCTTTGACTGGAAGCTCCTCGAGGGATTGGTGGTCAGCAGCACGCTCGGCTATTGGCAGCCGGGAGCCTGGTACAAATTTGCCTGTATCGACAAGTCCGTGGTCAACTGGGGAGTGGCGGGCGCACCGGGAAGCACCAACCCGGCGGACTGGGGCATCAATCCCAACCGGTCCATCGACCCTGTGTGGCAATGGCAGATCTTGGTGAACGGTGAATTCTAACCCTTGAGTTGCCGACAACCGGGGAGAAAAAGCGGAGGCTCGGTCCTCCGCTTCCTTTTTCCGGGAATCGCTTCAGCTGCACAGCCGTACGATTTTCACCAGCTTGCGGAGCTGCTCGAGATCCTTCTCCGAAGTGTTCGTTATTTCGAATCCCGCGATGTAACGGCCGTTCAGGCTTTCCTTCTTCGCCCAACGACACCTGGCCTCGATGAGGAACGGCTTGATCAACGCGAATTTCTCATGAAACACCATGAAGGTTTTCAGTTCGTCGATTTCGGCCGGAATACCGATGACCCCCAGACCCTTCACCGTGATGTCCCTGACTCTCCCTTGGACCTCGGATGATCCTACGTCGATGACGGGCAATTCGAAATCCAAGTGGCAGCGAACCTCGTCCCGAAGCTCCTCCACCACTTCGACGTCGTCACGATCGAGATCTTGCGGGACTTCTGCAGGCTGAAGGATGCCGGCATCTACGAGCTTCCGGTACGCACTGACCAGTCCCCTGGAAGACAGGCCGTACTTTTCCATGACCGCGACCTGAGACATGCCCCCGCGGACGTCGTCGACGAAATCCGAAGCGCTTATCTTTCGCTTGGGGAGCTTGACCTCGCGGTGTTCCTCCTGGGAAATAAAGCCCAGATAGGCGAGTTCGTCGAAGAGATTCTGTAATCCCTTGGCGGAAAGCTTGTACTTGTCCATGAGCGCCTGGTCGTCCAAGCCGGCTCGGATGTCTTTCACAGCTTGTTTCGGTTTTATGTCGCGCGCCTGCATAAAAGCGTCCCCTTAAGAAATGCCCGGTCTTCCCGTGAACGTCTCGTCATTCGAGGCCCGGCCCACGCGGCCTCACGCGCGTTCCCCCGAATCGTACGGGGTTGTGAGAGCTTATTCACTGTCGTAGGTGACCGCGAACCAGACGTCACCCAATTCATGCTCCAAGGTACGAAATCTACCTGCACGGCCCGAATTCCACTACCGGGACCGGCAACGGGGGCAAGTACAACGGCGGCGGAACCGGCAGACACAACGGCGGCGGGACCGGCAGACACGGCGCGGGAAGAGGCGGTCCACAGACTACGACAGGTGGTCCGCAGTACACAGGCGACGGGACGGGCGGTCCGCAACAGGTCCATGCACACGCGTTGCCCACAAGCAGCCCCAAGGCCGCCGCAACCACCAACAAAGACACGACGATCCTTCCTTTGTGGTTCATGTGAACACCCCCAATGATTACTTCATCATACGAAACAGTCGAATGATACCACACCTTAAGGGAGAAGAAAAGACCGTGCGGTCTGAAAGCTCGTCGAAAATCGACGAGCGAAGAAGCGTTGCACGCATTTCGGGTCCTCTGGAAAAAAGATGCGAAAACATGTCATTGGGAGGAACGAAGTGGTGTCTTAATCTCAAAGACTCTCTGACGCGTCAGTCTCCGCGTACCGGGATTAATCCAACCCATTTTCCGCGCAGGATTCGGAACCGCGTCTTATCGTCGGAAACTTTTCAGGCATAGCGGAATTGCGGCCGCGGCCTTTGAAAAAAAAAATTGACAGGAGCGCGGTCGATCTGATAGAGAATATAATGGGAGGATCTAAAGAAAAGAATTCGTCTTTTCCCTAAGTTACCACCGCGAACACTCCATATAGAGTTTTCTTATTGACTTACCACAATACCTTGTATATAGTCCCCCCGAATTCCGGGAGTCAGGTGCGCATGGAAGACGATGTCCGGGTAGAGGTAAGTAGTATCGCTGCTTAGTGTAATTCGGGGTTCTCTGCATCCACACCTTCCGTTCATCGCCGCTGCACCGGCGCACGAACGGAAGGTGCGCCGAACCCCCTACTGTCCCGGCCGACTTTATCTAACATGAGAATGGAGCTGGAAAATGTTAAAGGTTGGGGAGATGGTTGTTTACCCGATCCACGGAGTTGCGCGGATTGTCGACATCAAGAACGTTATTATCGGGGGGTCCGAGCAGCAGTGTTATATTCTCCAAAGTGAATCAACCCCGCAAAGGCCCGTCATCAAGCTCCCCGTCGATAAGGTGGAATCCAATCGAGTACGGAGAGTCCTGAGGGGTGAGGAAGTTCCTCCCGTCATAGAGTTTCTGAAGCAGCGTAGACGACGGGAAGAGCCGCAGATCTGGAGCAAGAGGTATCGTCATTACCAGGACAAGATGAGAAGCGGAGATATTTTTGAGACCGCCGAGGTGTACAAGGACTTGAGTCTTCTCAAGGAAACGAAGGACTTGTCCCTGAGCGAGCGCAAGCTGTTCGACCAGGCCAGGAACCTCCTTATCAAAGAATTGTCCATAGCGGAACAGAAGGACGAGGAGGAGGTGGAGCGGTACATAATAAGCGCCATCCGTCGCTCGAATACGCGTGCCGAGGAGGATGACGCCGGCAACTGACGGACGGTGTTCCGAGCTGATCTTGCACTGGAAGTTTCAGCCGGGATTCCCCTCAACGAACAGGTGGAGGGTGTTGGCGAATCGGCCGGCCCGCGTTGCTAACCTCGCTTCAACCGGGCGTTCCCATGTGGTCGTCCCCCTTTCATCTTCCGTCTCCCGCCTGCGCATTCGAGAGACCCAAGTGGGCCCACGCACTCCGATCGGTTTCCCGGGCGACCCGTCTTTGATCGATCCTGTTCATAATCAGCGGAATTTGTGGCAAGATCCATGGGTGCAAAGACATTCCTTGAGGAATCAGTCGCGTGAGATGGGGCATACTTGCAAACCTTGCCGTTATCCTTGCCGTGAGCGGGTTTCTCCTCTTCTTGGTGTTCAGCGCCTCCCTGGAAAGATCCGCAATCGACTTGGGAATCAAACAGGCCACGGCCGTGGCCGATCTCTTTGAAAGCAGGCTTCGTTCAGCTCAATCGTCGGGGGCTCTATGGAACGATGTGCGTGCGCTGTGCAGGAGTCAGTCCGGGACGAGAATTCTCGTCTACGGATCTTCCGGCGATACTCTGGGAGGATGCGGTCCCGATTCGGTTCTGGGAGCGCCCGAACAGAACAAATTCGGCCGAAGAATCCGTATTGAGCGGCCGCGATGGCCGTCCTGGTTGTCTCGTCCGCCGGTGGTGATGCTCGACGTCACTGACGAGTTTCCCCACGGCGTGAGGTCTTTCCGAGCCATTCTGCAGATTCCGTCAAAGGTCTTCTCGCCGGCGTGGAAGTTCTTTGGGGGTTACCTCATCCTTACCCAGGCCGCGCTGTTTTTTCTCGGATACATCCTCTTTCATCGGACCGTTATTGGTCCCGTTCAGGAGGTTGCTCGACTCGCGGGAAAGGCGTCAGGGCTGACGGAATTTCAGGAACTGACCGCGGACATCGAATCCAAGGGAGATATCCAAAAGATCTCATCCGGCTTACGGGCCATGATAGTGAAGATCGTAGAGGACCGCCGGAAAATGGAAGCGCTCGTAGACCAACTCCGATCGGCAAACCGTGACCTGCAGGCAGCTCAACAAGGGCTGATTCGTTCGGAAAAACTGGCCGGGGTAGGCAGGCTTGCCGCAGGACTGGCCCACGAGATCGGCAATCCACTGCAGATCGTAATGGGGTACCAAGAGCTTCTCCAAAAGAGCTTGGACCGCAAGCGGATGGACGACATACTTCCGAGGATGGATCAGGAACTCCGGAGAATACACGAGATTTTGCGGAGGCTCCTCGATTTTGCCGGGCCCATGAAAGAAGCGGTACTTGATTGTGACATCAATCAATTACTCAAAGAGTGCGGCTCGCTGATTGACGGGAGAAAAGGCTTCAGGAACATTACATTCGAATATGGTCCGGATCCGGATGTCCCCACGGTGAAGACCGAACCGGAAAAGATCAGACAGGTCCTCGTAAATCTCATCTTCAATGCGGTGGATGCGATTCCGGACGAGGGCGGAACCATATCACTGAGGACCCGCCGGCGCGACGACGGTATAGAGATCGAAGTTGAAGACACGGGTGTGGGAATACCTGAGACTGATATGCATCGGATCTTCGATCCCTTCTTCACCACGAAGGAGCCGGGTAAAGGAACCGGTCTGGGCTTGGCGGTATGTCTCGGGTTAATCGAATCCCTCGGCGGAACCATCACGATCCGATCCGTGGAAGGACGAGGCACGGCGGTGACGGTTAGACTTCCTCCTCCATGAGTTCGGCCGGGGGCGGCCGGCGTCCTGTACATCGTGGAACGTGTACGTCCACCGGAGATTCACAATTGTTCGCGAATGTCCGGGGAACGAGCCTGGATCCATCCCACCAGTCCTTCGTGCACCTTCCGGGCCAGGCCGGAACGCCGGGCCAGCTTTCCCGACCGCACGAGGAGCTTGGGGGGCAGCCGTGAAATCCAACCTCCGGATGAACCGTTCACCATGTTGCGATATCGAATCCATTCGAGATGATCCGCGAGCATGGCCCTGTGTCGCTCGTTCCGTTTTCTCACGTCCTCACTCGTCAGGCCCGATGTTTCATCGTAGAGGAATTGCTCCCTTTCGAACACGCCTGCCTCGACTTTGCGTATGTTGGAAAGACCGTATCGGTCGGGATGTTCGTACATCAGGGAGTGCGCCTCCAGCAGGAACCGCTGGGGAAGAAACACCACGTGGTCGGAGTCGATATATCGTTCAATGAGCCCGGTCAGGGCTCTCACGTCGTGCTCGGATTCGTGGGGGGTATTGTAGATAAGGTGAATGTAGCTCTTGATGCCCACGGTACCTGAATGGTCAATCAGTGCGTACAAGTTCTCAACATCGAATCGCTTGCCGAGGAGTCTTATCGTGGGCTGATAGGCGGACTCCACTCCCCAGAACAGAGCAAAACACCCTGCATTCTTGACTTTTGAAAGCAGTTCCCGGGTGAAGCCGTTCACCTTGGCATACGAGTACCACCTGATTTCGGGGAACTCCTGAGCGAGCCTGTCACATACTTCGGCGAGACGGCCGGGATTCCCGTTTATCGACGCATCCGCGAACTGAAACGTGTGGGTGCCGTATTTCTCGGCGAGCGCCTTCACTTCGTTGACGATCTTCTCCACTGACTTGTGATCGTATCGGTCAACCAGTCGCCCGGTGCAAAAGCTGCACCTCGACGGGCACCCTTTCGACACGCGGTACGGGAGAAACAGGGTGTGCGTACCGCTCACGGGATGATTGTACCGGTAGGGTTCCAGTGCGAGTCCGTGGAAATCCGGCATGCGCTCCTGTTCCGCGGGCAAGCGTGCAACCCCGAACTCTTGAAGCCGGTTGCCGTCGACCGCGACAAGACCTGGAATCTGCTCGACGGATATCCTCCGGTCGCCGCACATCATGCGATGGAGCATCAAGAGCGGAATCTCGCCGCTTCCCTTGATCCAGTAATCCGCCTGACCGTACATCACGTAAGAACGGGAGGGCTTGATGGTGATGAAGGGCCCTCCGAACACGATGACCGAACCGGGATTGATCGACCGCAGATGCCGAGCCAGGAGGAGGCTTGCCCAGAACTGATGGTACGCAACAATGGAGAATGCATAGATTTGCGCATCTGGACGGATACGATTCCCGTACTTCGCGGTGAACGCCTCCAAGTCCTGACTCGATGCCGAACCGTCAAGGAAGGAAAAGAAATCCCGTTCCGAAAACGTCTTCTCGGGATTGTGATAATCTATGTCCTCATCTGCCCGGAAGAGGTATTCCATGAGGAAATCGTGTTGCTCTAAGGCAACGCCGTGTTCCCTGAGAAATGAATAGAGCACCGACATGCCGTAAGGCATGAATTTTGTCTTGAGGTATCGCTTGCTTATGGCGGGCGGATGGATCAATACCACGTGTCGATTCAGGTGACCGCCCGTAACGGCACACATCTCTTTCAAGCAACCTCCCTGGATTTGGGTGCCGCGCTCTTCCGTCTTGGGTGAATCTGGAGCCGGCAAATCCCCCTAACCCCCTTTTTCTAAGGGGGAACCGGCTTCACCCCCCCTTTAGCAAAGGGGGGCAGGGGGGATTTTGGGTCCGCGCAGCCAGACATTTCAGGATTCAAACAAGAACTCGCTGCACCCTCTGGATTTTTTCATCGAGATCTCGGCAGGAACCGCTCGGCACCCCGTCGCGGACCGCTCACGATCACCTTGCTCATCCCACGGTAAAAGGATTTCCGCGGTCAACCGCGCGCTCCCTCACGGGGAGCGATCGGCCCGTCAGCCGTCACCCGGGGGTTCGTGCCCGCACCCACATGCGGAAGCGGATTCAAGCCCATCATCGGAGTCTTGCTTCTGAACCGACTCCGACAGTCGTCTGCGAATCCCGTTCCAGTAGACGCGAGCGATCAGTAGCGCCAACACGCCGGCCGCGGCAATCTCGAGCCAGTACGGAACCAGCTCGCCGGATGCGGCTCCCACTTGGGCTCCGGCCGAAACTCCGGCGGCAGTATAGACCGCATCGGTGACAAAAGCCATGAGTAACGTGCAAATCACGATGGAGGCCAGATAAATCCCGAGGGTCCTCCTTCCCAGCAATCCGCCGACCATGGTGATTGTCGCAACATTGGTTGCCGGTCCTGCAACGAGGAACACCAGCGCCGCGCCCGGACTCAATCCCTTTACGATAAGCGCGGCGGCAATGGGGGTGGACATGGTGGCGCACACGTACATGGGCAGCCCCGCGACCAGCATGGCAAGGTACGCGAGAAACCCCGATCCAAGTGAGTGAGCGATAAACCAGTCGGGAACAAGAGCGGAAATAGTCCCGGCGAGTATGACTCCGATGAGAAACCATGTCGCCAAGTCCTCGAGAAGCTCGTTCATCGCGAACCGACTGCCCGCGCGGAGCTTTTCTCCGAACGAGTGGTGCCGGCGGTGTTCAGCCGGGTCGCAATCGACGCCGTCGCAACAGCCGTCCACCGGACAAGTTCGATCGGGCACTCCGTCTTGAGGGTCATCAGGCGCTTTTGACACGAAATTTTGAGTGATTCCGGCAGACAAAGCCGTGACGAATCCGGTAATCGGTCGGATGACCGTCATGATCGGGTCCAGCAGGGAGTATGTCAGTGCTATGGAATCCACACCGCTCTCCGGCGTGGAAATGAGAAACGATAGACACGCGCCGTTGTTTGCTCCCTGCTTCTTGAGACCCGTAACTGCGGGGATGACGCCGCACGATCAGAGAGGTATGGGAATCCCCAGTAATGACGCATAGAGGACTGAGGAAAACCTTCCATGACGAAAGTAATGGGCAACCGAATCGGGGGTCAGGTACACTCTGATAATGCCGGCCATGAGAAAGCCAAGCAGCAAGTATATGGAAGCCTCACGGAAGAAGTCCCAGCTCGCGCACATGATGGTCACGAATAGTTCCATGTAAGACATCTTATCAGATACGGTCGCCGGAATCATCATCGAGGGAAAGCTGTGCACCGGAGGTGATATATGCGGCTGGTATTCCCATCAACCGAGATTGCTTCGCTTCGCTCGCAAAGACAACCTTGAGCATGTCATTGCGAACAGCGCAGTCCCGCGCAGAACGCGGGAAAGCAATCTCAACGTCTTGGGAGATGCCGTTCACTTCGCGCCATGAAGCACTAAGGTGCACTACCGGAATCTCGACCGACCCGTCGGCCGGCACGAACGAAGTGGACGAAAAAGAGCACGGCACCCACGCACAACGCTGAATCCGCGACATTGAAGGCCGGCCAATGAAGATTACCGATGTGCACGTCCAGAAAGTCGATCACTTCATCGAAACGCAATCGATCAATCAGATTTCCGAGAGCGCCGCCGAAGAAGAGTGAGTATCCCCCGAGCAGGTACCAATCCGGGGCTTCCGTGACGGCCAGGAGCCTGAGTATCACAATGAGCGCAACGAGACTGACGACAAGGAAAAGTGTTGAGCGAAAGGCCCAGGTCGATTGGGACAGGAGCCCGAACGCGGCTCCCTTGTTTCTCACGTGAACGATGTCCAAGTATCCGGGCACCAGTTCAAAGCCGCTGTTCAAGGCGATGGAGGAAACGACCAGGTACTTCGACGCCTGGTCGACGACCGTCACTGCGAGAACGATAAGCGCGAATATGAGAAATTTTGTGCTGTTTTTTATGATTGCCCTCCCCGTTCGTATCTCGTTCCCGGCTCCTGTCCGGGAATTCCCGCCTTCCGGGCTCCGTCCGGTCTTGGCTGGGGCTCTCGCGCGGAATGCAATTAACTCAGCAAGTTGCAGCCTTGGTCTTGCCCCACCCTATTCGGGTGTGATACCCGATTCTCTCAACACGCCGGCGCACCGGGGGCACACGTCCGGGTACTCGCGGTCGGAACCTATCCGAGGGTTCCATATCCAGCATCGGGGGCACTTGTCCCCTTCGGCCTTCTTCACCTCGATGCGCACCCCCGGAATGCCCTTTCCTTCTTCGACGGTTGCCGCGGGTTCGTCCGTTTCATGAATCAGGAGCTGGGATACAATGAAGAAGCCTTCCGGATCTTCCATGGATCTTATCGTATTGGCCGCCTCTGCAGGAGCGTAAATGACCACCATCGCCTCAAGTGAGGAACCGATGAGCTTTGCCGCCCGAGACTCTTCCAAAGCCTTGGAGACTTCCTGTCTCAGTGCCGTCATGGAGTCCCATGTCCGTCGCTCTTCATCCGTGAGGCTCAGTTCCTCAACGGGACGGGGAAAACTCGTCATGTGGACGCTCGTGAACTCCCGTCCGTCGGTCTTGAACGAGGACCAGACTTCTTCAGCGGTGAAGACGAGCACGGGCGCCATCAGTCTCACCAGCGCGGAAAGTATGTGATGCAGGGCCGTCTGAGCCGATCTTCGCAATTTCCCGTCGGTGGTCTCGACGTACAGTCTGTCCTTCAGAATGTCGAGATAGAGGGATGAAAGATCGACCGTGCAATAGTTGTACAGGGTATGGAACACGACGTGAAAGTCAAAGTTGTCGTAAGCTTTGGTCACACGATCTATGACCCGATTGAGTCTGTCGAGCGCGTAACGGTCCAAGCCTCTCATTTCCGAGGGAGACATCATGTGCGTGTCCGGATCGAAGTCCGCAAGGTTTCCCAGGAGAAATCGGCACGTGTTTCGAATCCGGCGATACGCCTCTGACAGCCTCTCCAGAATTTCACGCGAAATCCTGATATCATCTCGATAATCTTCCGCGGAGACCCACAATCTGAGTATATCCGCACCGTACTTCTCAATGAGCTCCTGCGGCTGAATCACGTTGCCCAGCGACTTGGACATCTTCTTCCCCTGACCGTCCACCACAAATCCGTGAGTCAGCACGTTGTAATACGGCGCTCGCCCTTGGGTCCCGACCGATGTCAGCAACGCGCTGTGGAACCATCCCCGGTGCTGATCGCTCCCTTCAAGGTACAACTGGGTCGGGTACACGAGGTTGTCCCTGCTCTTACAGACCGCGGCCCAGCTGACTCCGGAGTCGAACCAGACATCCAGAATGTCCGTCTCCTTGACAAAAGACGCGCTCTTGCACGACGGGCACGTCATCCCTTTCGGAGCCAGGTCTTCCACCGTTGCTTCGAACCAGATGTCCGCGCCGTGCTCTTCAAAGAGTGTTGCAGCTCTGTCGAAGAGATCCGGGGGCGACGTGACCGTATCGCACTCCGCACACCTCATGGCCGTGATGGGTACGCCCCAGCTGCGCTGGCGGGAAATGCACCAGTCGGGCCGGTGGAGGATCATTCCGTGGATTCTGTCGCGACCCCATTTGGGAATCCACGTGACCGTATCGATGGCCTCAAGAGCCTTCTCTCTCAGGCCCGTGGCTTCCATGGAGATAAACCACTGATGCGTGGCTCTAAAAATGACCGGCTTCTTGCAGCGCCAGCAGTGAGGATAGCTGTGACGCATGTCTTCCGATGCCAGGAGTGCTCCGGACTCTTGAAGCTTTGCTATGACATCGTCGTTGGCGTCGAACACGAACTTGCCCGAGAAAAATTCAGCCTCGTCGGTGAAGACTCCGTGATCGTCAACAGGCGCGTACACGTCAATGTTGTACCTCAAACCGACTTCGTAATCCTCTTGGCCGTGTCCCGGCGCGACGTGCACACAGCCTGTTCCCGTATCGAGCGTGACGAAGGAACCGAGGATCATCACGGACTCTCTGTCATAGAGTGGATGGGAGCATTTCAACCCTTCGAGCTCGGTTCCCTTAAACGTCGCAACCACCCGGTAATCCGTGATGCCGAACGTTTCCATGTTGATCGCCACAAGTCGTTCCGCAAGCACATAGAGATCCTCTCCCGCCAAGACCGCCGCGTAGGTCTCGTCGGGATGAACGGCAATCGCCAGATTCGCGGGAATGGTCCACGGAGTGGTGGTCCAGATAACCACGTAGGTATTCTTGCCCGCCGCTTCCGGAACAACGCGGGAGAAATCGTCCCGTGCAGGAAATCGAACATAGATTGACGGGGTCCCTGCGTCCATATACTCGACTTCGGCCTCAGCCAGCGCGGTAACACACGACGAGCACCAATAAACCGGCTTCTTTCCTCGATACACGGCGCCGGACTCGAAGAACTTCCCAAGTTCCCTCACGATGACGGCTTGATACCGATGATTCATGGTGAGGTATGGGTTGTCCCATTCGCCGAAGCACCCTAGGCGCTTGAACTCGTTTCGTTGTATGTCGATAAACTTCTCGGCGTATCTCCGGCAATGTCTGCGCACATCCACACTGGTCATGTGGTGCTTCCGGGACCCGAGTTCCTTGTCCACCTGATGCTCGATGGGCAGGCCGTGGCAGTCCCATCCGGGAACATAGTCCGAATCATAACCGGCCATAAACCTGGACTTCACGATCATGTCCTTGAGTATCTTGTTCAGGGCGGTTCCGAGATGGATGTGACCATTCGCGTACGGAGGTCCGTCATGCAGTATATATTTCTCTCTGCCTTGACTGATTTGCAGAATTTTCCCGTAAATATCGTCCGCTTCCCATTGTCTGAGCATTTCAGGTTCCCGTTTCGGCAAATTCGCCCTCATCGGGAACGCGGTACTTGGGAGGTTCAGCGTGTCCTTATAGTCCATTATCAATGTCCTCCGGCGTTGGAACAGAGGCATTACCGGTCAACGAAGATCGTCTCGCGGGCACGATTCGCACGCACCATCCATGCTTCTTGGGAGTGGACGATCGGCCGGCACGAGAGCCTCTGACGGGCCTGTTCATACATTGGTGAGCTTGTAGCACATCAATGCCTGTATGGAAAACTGTTAGTGTACTAGCGGGAACTCGAATGTCAACTGAAATGACTCGGAAGCGCCGCCGCGCAGGAATGAAGCAGGGAGCCTTCCCTCCACCCGGAATCGGCAGGGTTCCCGCGCGAAACGCGGGACAATGCCTCGCGGGACAATTCCCCGAATGGTGCGGTCACCTTCCCGCACCTCATCAAGCCTGCGGTTCACGGACGGGGCGGCACGTCGGCCGCGGCACGGGCATCGGTCATCCAAACGCAGCGACGCACAGGGCTCTCACCGCCAGGTACACGGCCAGGACCAGGATGACCGTCACAACCATGAGCCGGTTCGCCCGGCCGATACAAGAGGACGAGGCCGGAACAATGGGATCTCCCAGGGTGGGCTTTTGCGAGGGGACCCCTCCGTAGT
Source organism: Desulfomonilaceae bacterium (assembly GCA_031082285.1). Classification (GTDB taxonomy): domain Bacteria; phylum Desulfobacterota; class Desulfomonilia; order Desulfomonilales; family Desulfomonilaceae; genus JAVHLK01. Next base: position 44,641 of record JAVHLK010000019.1, on the reverse strand, counting down.
AGCCGAGTCCGCCCAACACCATGCCCAATGCACCGGCAAATGCCGCCTCGGTGTGTCCGGAGTTCGGGCTGGGATGCTTGTGCCGGTCCCTCAAGTAAACGGTGAGCGATGCTGCCGGCCTCATGCCAAGGAAAAACGCCGCTATTGGAACAAGACAGGCGGTCACGCGGGCGGGCACGAAGTTCGCGATGTCGTCGAGTCTTGCAGAGGCCCATCCAAACCGGATATACTTTTCGTTCTTGTACCCGAAGGTTGAGTCCAGCGTGTTGATCGCCTTGTAGATCATGATACCGATGGGACCGCCCAACGCGGCAAAAAACAACGGCGCGGTGACTCCGTCCACCACGTTCTCGGCCACGCTTTCCACCGTAGCCCTTACCATTCCCGGTTCGTCCAACCGGTCGGTGTCCCTGCCGCAAATCATGCCGACCCTAAGCGCAGCTTCTGCACGGTCGCCTGATTCAAGAGCTCTCTGCACGTCGGAACTGTGGTCGATCATGTCCCTGGCCGCGAGACCGGTGTAGAGCAAAAGGATGGAGACGACCGTGCCGACGATCTCGTGCACGGCATAGGCCCCAAGAAGGATCAATGCGGTTGCCGACGCGGTAATTCCTATGACCAGTACGGCCGCGAGCACGCCCGCGGTTTTGGGGTCCGCGAAGTTCCGTCTCAAAGGAGATTCCAGCCGCTCGGCCATACGTCCAATGAGGCGGACCGGGTGCGGAATCCGCCTGGGATCCCCGATCAACATATCCAACGCGAAGGCGATGACGATCTGGTACTCAAGCCTCACGGGTGCTCCTAACCATGCGGAGGCCGGCGGGCTGTCGGGCTCGCATGGTGAGTATCACATATCACGAGTAGGGGGTGCGTTTGTACGTGCTCTTGGACGGAAACGCGCCGTTGGAGACATCATAGTGGGTATGATACGATGGATTCAAGGCAAACCTGCGAAGTACCGGTTGCGTCAGGGGAGGCGGCTACGATGACAAATCATACGGATCAGGTCACTCGCGTCCAATACGAAAGCGGGCAGTCACGACCGCCTCATATCATGTCGGACGACCGGACCCTCTTGGCATGGCAACGCACCCATATGGCGAATGAGAGAACCTTCTTGTCATGGTCACGAACGAGTATCGGGCTTCTCGCTTTCGGCTTTGTCATGGAACGCTTTGAAATTTTCATTCGGCACATTCTCCATTTGGAGAAAATCAGTACTCATACGGCTTCGCACGCCACGATTCTCTATCTCAGTTTCCTCGCGTTTCTCTTGGCCGGTGTGACCATGGTGATATCGGGAGCGCGTTTCCTCTCGGTAAGGAGGCACATCAACCGAGGGGAGGCAAAGTTCTCCGTACTGCCCGAGTTCCTCGTTATTGCGTCCGTCGTCGTGGTGGTCTTGATGGCGATACTGCTGTCCTTGCATCAAGTCAAATGGGTGATGGACGCAATGTGAGCGTCCGGGCCGGCCGCGTCGTCCCGGCGAACCGAATGAAAGGCGGACCTTGTGGTACGGATCCGTCGTGATCTGAACATACGCCCGCCCCGTACTAAACTGACGCCTTGACGGATGACCGAAAGGCATTGTAATCTTTGGTTGGATACGGACGGAAGGACCGGGCGAGGGCCGCCCGTGCGAGCATTCTTTGGCGGGAGTTTCATGAAAATGTACTTACGATACCTGGTACCCGTTTCGTTGACGGTTGTCGTGCTCATCCTCACAGGCTGCGATCCCAAGGAAATGATCGAACGGAAAGTTCCCGACACGTTAAAGGATGTCATGTCCTCGGAGGAAGGCCGGGCAAAGAAAGCGATGGCCGAGCGAAAAGGTCGGGCCGATAAGATCGAGCTTACTCTGGTTTCTCCTCAAAGAAACTCGGTTCACCCGGTCGGGCAGGAAATTGTGTTTGAAGCCAAAGCGGTTGTGCCGAGTCCTCCGGGGACGGTCAAGCCCAAGGTGACTTGGACGCTGTACCACGGTGCCGCCATCAAGCAGGGAGCCCCACTGGGCACCGGCGAACGCGTCGTTAAGAAGCTTGACGCCGGGCAATACAAGGTCTCGGCCAAAATGCTCGTCGACAATCAGGAAAAGATCGCGACCACTGCCTTCCGTGTCGCAAATACCATCGAAGGACACCTGACCTCCGGCGACGGCGCCGTTCTGCCGGATGCTGAACTGGAATTGTCGAAATTGGACGAGGACAAACCGCTCCACACGGCACGGTCAGGACAAGATGGAAGGTTCGCAATCGAAATTCCCGCTGAAGGCTTTTTCAAGCTCATACCGAAAAAAGACGGGTACAACTTTTTCCCGTACCGCAGGATCGTCAAATTTGTCGAGCCCCCGGTTTCCCACGACTTCAAGGGAACCAAAGGACGGATCGGCAACATCAAGATCACTGAAGATCCTCAGGGCGAGACCGCGATTGAGTCCGTGTGTCCGCTTCAACAGAGCTATGTTTCCTTTACGGTGAAATCCGACTCGGAGCCGGTTCGGGTTGAGACCCACCTGGTCGGAATTAGGGACGGAAGAGAACTGCTCGTACCCATGGAAGATGCGTCCGACGATCCTGCAGCCAAACCTGAGATACGTCCCGAAGGAACGGTGCTCAAGCTTCAGGTACCATCGACGCCGGCCGGCGGCTCCCTCGGAACCGAGTTCCGCCTGCGGGTGACCGTTCAAGATCGGAACAACAACCAGTTTTCCGCCGAGGCTGAAAAATCACTGGATTACGATATCTTGAGCTGCTTCCGACGGGCGTTGGCCGACGGGGTGGAATTGCAGAAAAAGGGCAATCTGGAGGCCGCCGTGAAGTCCTACAGGTTGCTGCAGCATTTGCATGAATCGGTCGACGACCCATCGCAATTTCGGAAGTTCGTGGAACAGAGCACGTTCAACAGAGGACTTGCATTTCTGGCAATGGCCATGGCCAAGCCCAAAGACGACATCGATCGTGAGACGCTTCTTGCCAGGGCGGCAAGCGATTTGGATGCCACACTTGGACGCAACGAAGGAGATCTCGATGCAAGGTTATTTATGGGATTGACCCTGCAGCTTGCCGGAGTCGAAACGAAAGCATTGAGTCAATACAACAAGATCCTTGCTCAGGAGCCGCGGTATCCGGCGGTTCGTGAACTCAGGGCTCTGGCCCGAATGAAACTCGTGGAAGACGACCTCAAAAGGATCAAGAACGATTTCGAGCATTTTGGAAAGGAAGACATCCGGGAACTGTTCAGCAGATTGGAGCAGCGAGGGAGACTGACGCGCAGCGATACCGCGCTGCTGAGGAGCGGCTCTACAAAGGCCGCCGACCGTATCGACGTACTGCTCAAGGCAATCGACCGCTTCCAGAAGGAACTGGAGCGGAAACTGCTTGCAGTTGTGGACGATTTCACTGAGGCCGTAAAGTCTCGACCGGAGGACAACAGCCTGAGGATCAGTCGACGCGAAACGCTCAAAACCGTTCTCGATCTGCAGGATGCCGAAGTCGATCCCGCAAAGTTCAGAGCCAACGTTCGAAACCTGATGCGAAACGAGCCCGCTCCTCACCACCTGGACCATCCCGCGTTGAAAATCAATGTCTCGAACATTTCGCGGCGGGATACCGCGAGCGTCGCGGATCCGGGGCAATATGTTCGCAAGTAATTTCGCGTGGTCGGTGGCCAGTGAACGGAGCACCTGATGGGCGGATATGCATCGATGATCGTCCCGAGATGTGTTGTGCTTCTTGCCTTGACGCTGCTGCTGACGAGCTGCCTCGGATCTCGAGGGTTGAACGAGATTACCGCGAGCCCGTACCCTCTGATCTATGAGGATGATTCCACCGCAAGATTCGGCAATTCCGACGACAGTGCATTCGTAGAAGTGAGAAAAACCGGGGTTTCCAAGCCGGTTGAACATTTGGCGGTCCACTACCGTTCTCTGTTTCCGGGCGGAGAAATTATCAGGCCCGGAGACAGAGAGGAATACGTGAAAGTCGGTGCTAAGAATGCATACAGGGTGGTTTTTCGGACCAAATATATCCGGAAACGAAAGCGCGTTGAGAACAACTCCGCGACCGATTCCACGTCAATACCCGAAGGATGGACCTCGGCAAAGATGGAGGACCCGGTGACCGGAGAAACGATACGAGTGCTGCACGGGCCCGTCATTCCCCAGCAAAAGGTCTTGTATCTGGTGCAAGGCGACCCATATATATATTATATTCTTTTGAGAGCCGATGGAGACGTCATCCCATCCGCTCGGGAGAAGTTCGAAAGATTTGTCAACGAGGACATCAAGTATTTGTGACCTCACCGCGTATGGCGGCCGACACGGCACGTGTTGACTTCGTCGCACATCGGCCGGCAGTGAAGGAAAGTACCGTGAGATACATTGGATCCATCTATCGACCTCCAAGTGAAGCTCAAAGCCTGATTATTCAGGCAACCGTGGGGTGCAACCACAACAAATGTACCTTTTGTGGAAGCTACCGGGACAAGCGTTTTGCCATTCGCGGCATTGACGAGATTCGTCGCGACCTCGAGGAAGTGCGCTACATGGGGCCCGTGGACCGGGTGTTCTTGGCGGACGGAGATGCTCTGTGCATCCCTCAGCGGCGTTTGCTGGAGATAGTGGAAGCCGTGAACGAGTACATACCGTCGGTGGAACGGATAGGAGTCTATGCCAACGCGGGCAACATCCAAAAGAAGTCTCTCGAAGATCTTAAGGCTCTCAAGGAGCGAAAGCTTGGAATAATCTATTTGGGAGTGGAAACGGGCGACTCGGAACTATTGGAGAAGATCTGCAAGGGGGCGACCTACGATCAGCTGGTCCAAGCGGCACACAAGGTGAAGGAAGCGGGGATCCTCCTCTCGGTGACCGTGCTGCTCGGTATCGGGGGTGTTGAAGCCGGCGAAAAACATGCTCGGGAAACCGCTCGGATCCTGACGGACATGGATCCCGACTATGTCGGCGCGCTGAGCGTCATGGTCGTCCCGGGGACGCCTCTCCACGAAGAATATGTGCAGGGAAGGTTCAGACTTCCGGATCCCTTCGGCCTGATTAACGAGCTGAGGATCATGGTCAATGAGTCATCTTTCACCCATTGCGTATTCAGATCAAATCACGCGTCAAACTACTTGCCGATAAAGGCGACTCTCCCGGAAGACAAGGCACAAATCCTTCGTGCCATCGACCGGGTCATCGAATCACGAGACGAACGAAAACTGAGGCCGGAATTTCTTCGCGCACTGTAGCATGGGCTCCCATTGTCTTTGAGAGCCGAATGTCACTACACGAGTGAACGAACCTGACCTCGAAATCCGATCCGGCCGGAGCGTTTCGGCTTTCAGTCGCGGTTGCCTCAAGTGAGGGCATGAACATCCGTCCCGGCCGGTTCGTCTAAAATTGCTGTGACTATCCACAGGGAGGGGATTTGACCATGAAGTGGTATCTCGGGATCGATTGTGGATCAGTGAGCATTAACCTTGTATTGATGAAAGAGGGCGTGGGTGAGCCTCTCACCGTGTACCGACGAACGCGGGGACGCCCGCTGAAAGAATTCATTGCAGCCGTTGAGGAACTCAAGGCCGTATGCGGTATTCATCCGGTTACGGCCGGCGTTCTCGTCACGGGCAGCGGCCGAGATCTCCTATCCTCGGCTTTGAAACTTCCGGCCATCAACGAAATCACGGCCCACGCCACCGGTGCTCACCGCGTCAATCCACATATACGAACCATAATTGAAATCGGGGGGCAGGACTCCAAGTTCATTACCATCGAACCCAGCCCTGGAAGCCACATTCCCCGCGTTCCCGTCTTCCGCATGAACGAGATCTGCGCGGCGGGTACCGGAGCGTTTCTCGACGAGCAAGCCGAAAGACTGGGCTTGCCGGTCGAATCATTTGGATCGACGGCTCTTCAAAGCACGACTCCGGCTTCAATAGCCGGACGCTGCTCTGTGTTCGCCAAGACGGACATGATCCATCAGGCCCAGGAAGGTACGCCGCTGCCGGACATTCTCTTGGGGCTGGCATTTGCACTGGTCAGGAATTATGTCGCGACCCTGGTCAAAGGAGAGTCCATCAATCCCCTTGTGTCCCTGCAAGGCGGCGTCATGAGTAACTCCGCGGTGGTTTACGCGTTCAGACAACTTCTCGGCCTGTCCCCCGAGCAGGTCGTCATCCCGCCTCACTTCAAAGTTCTGGGGGCCCTGGGATCGGCCGTCTTGGCCAAGCGATATGCGAACGGGAGCCCCGCTTCGCTGAACCAACTCATTGATCGCGCTCGGAAGGCGATGCGCGTTCCTTTGACAACTTCGTGCTTCCCACCGTTGGACGGGTCGTGCCGGCAAGAACCCGCTTCACTGAAGAACACAGCCCCCGCGGAGAGCCTCGATCCCCCCTTCGTTCTTGGATTGGACGTAGGATCGGTCTCCGTGAAAGGAGTCATCGTAAACGGACGGGGAGAAATCATCAGACGGGAATACCTCCTTTCCAGATCACGTACCTTCGACTCGGTCGATCGGGTACTCAAGGCGCTGACAAGAGACGTGCCGACACTTGACGCGGTTTCCGTCACCGGGAGCGGTCGGCATCTCGTCGGACGACTTCTCGATGCCGATGTGATCGTCGACGAAATCAGCGCACAGTCCAAAGCCGCGATGAGCTATTCTTCAGAAGTGGATACCGTGGTGGAAATCGGAGGGCAGGATTCCAAATGGATCTCGCTCGATCGGGAAGGGTTGCGGGACTTCGAGATGAACCGGGTGTGTGCGGCCGGTACCGGAAGCTTTCTCATGGCGCAGGCCCAACGGCTCGATCTTCCCATGGGACAAGGCTTCTCCGACGCGGCCTTTTCTTCCGCCGCACCTGCCGACCTTGGTACCAAATGCACGGTGTTCATGGAGTCGGACCTGGTGCACCACCAGAATAACGGGGCGTCTTCGCATGACCTTGCCGCCGGGGTATGCATCAGCATCGTGCAGAACTATCTGGAGAGGGTGGCGAACAACAAGCCGTTGGGTGACCGAATTCTCTTCCTCGGCGGGGTGGCGGGCAACTCCGCGGTGAAGGCCGCGTTTGAACAACAGACCGGTCGTGAGTTTTGCGTACCGGAGTTCTTCACCGTCTCCGGGGCCTTCGGAGCCGCACTTAAGGCCTTGGAACAATTGAAAACCGGGGATACAGAGGCTCGCCGGCGTCGGCGCGTCGCCCTGGAGCGCGAACGGATTACATCCGAGCAGTTTACCTGTAAAGGCTGTACAAATCGGTGCAGTATCCTCAAGTACGGCGTCCGTGAAAGAACCGTGTTTCAAGGAGGGCTGTGCGACCGATGGGAACAGGAGCACCGGGTATCCGCCGGCGGCAACGGTACCGACCCGTTTGCCGTAAGGATCTCCCTGCTGGATGACTACGTCCGGGCCTCGCCAGGGGAAGGATCCGTCGTGTGGGGTATGGTTCGCTCTCCGCAGTTTTACGAATGGTTCCCATTCTGGCACGGATTCTGCCGGGAACTCGGCATATCTCTTGTAGTTGCCCCTCGTACGACGCGAAAACAGTTTGAGAAAGGATCACGATTCCTCAGGGTTGAAACGTGCCTTCCCATGAAAGCACCGGCAGGCCAGATAGACGACCTGGTTCAGTCGGGTGTTCAAACGCTCTTCTATCCCTCGATCTTGAACGAGCAGCCGCCCGAAGTCGGCGGTGAGCCATTGGAACATTGTCCCTACATCCAGGCCTCCTCCCAGTTCTATCGGGGTGCGTTCGACATAGAATGGAAGGAACCGGTCATAAGCTTTGCTCTCGATTCCGACGCCTTCCGACGGGAGCATGTCCGCTTTGCCGTAGACCTGGGATTCTCCCGCACGCGTGCAGCGGATGCCTTCAGAGAGGGGATGAAAAGTCTGGCCGACTTCGATGCCCGAATTCGTCAATGGGGTGCGGAATTCCTGAATGCCCTCGACGAGGACGACCAGGCTCTGGTTGTGCTTGGCAAGCCTTATCATACGAGCGACGCGTTTCTCAATATGAACTTGGGAAGCATCTTTACCAGACTGGGGATACGCGCGCTTCCTTCGGATCTTTATCCTCTCTCCATGACCTCCGGCGAGCCGGGGGTGTATTGGAAGCATCAGGGCCGCATGATTCAAACGGCTGCAGCCATCTCACAGGACCCGCGCCTGTTCCCCATAATGATTACCTTCTTTGGTTGCGGCCCGGATCCCTTCACATTGAGGCACATCAGGGACAAACTGGGGTCGAAACCCCTGCTCGTACTGGAAATGGACGAACACACGTCCAGGGCCGGTTTGATCACCAGAATCGAGGCATTTCTCGAGCGGATCGGAAGACGGAGTGAATCGCGACGGAAGTACGACAACGTATTGACGGAAACGGCCTCGTTGTCAACTGCGCCCGCCGCGGTGCCCGTCTCTTCTCCGCGTGCTGCCGGAAGGGACCCGGGGACGCCGCGCGGCTGGGAGGGAGAGACGACGGGGAATGTCCGGCATCAGAAGCCGTGGGAGAAGGTTCGGAGCACCAGAACTGCGGATACTCTGTACTTGCCGTACATGTGCGATCACGCGTACGGGTTCGCCGCGGCGGCTCAATCCGTCGGCATCGACGCGAAGGTCCTCCCGCAGCCGGATCACGAATCGGAAATGCTCGGTCGTCCGCATCTGGTGGGAGGCGAGTGCCATCCCTACGTGCTGATCCTCGGAGATTATCTCAAACTGGCTCAGACCGTGTCGCCTCATGTGGCGGAACGGTCGCTCTTCTACATTCTCGGCCCGTCGGCGTGCCGTTTGGGGCAGTATCCTCTGTATATCGACAAGGTCAGAAAGAGCCTCGGTCTCGGTATCGGAGTCATCTGGGAGGTCGATCAGGGCTTGCAGGCTTTCGGCCTGTCCGTCCGAAATAGGCAGCGGGTGTTTCTCAGGGCCTGGGAAAGTCTGCATGCTTACGATGCATTGCTCCGTGCGTTTCTCCGGATTCGCCCGCGAGCCGAAGCTCAGATCAATATTGGGCAAGTGTACCAAGGGTGTCGGGACAAGCTGTTTCAAGCCGTGTGCAACGGTCGGGTACGGCAGGGCATGGAAGAGGTGTTCCACGATCTCGCGAATGTTCCGGTGATCGATGCCGAACCGGGGCCGATAGTCTCGGTGACCGGGGATTACTACACGCGGGTCGTTCCCTTCGCCAACAATGACGTGTACCGAGAGATAGAAAAACTGGGCGCCACGGTGCTGCCGCCGCCCACATTTTCCGATTGCGTCAAGCTGGGAGCACTGAGAGACGTCACATGGGGGCTCACGAACGGCCTGTCATTCGAGACAGCGAGAAAGAGCTTCTTGTACGGGCTGTTGGCGATTGCCGAATTTAGGGTGAAGGGCTCTCCGTCAATCAAACGAGCCTTCCGGGAACCTTTGGACCTGATGGGTCGCAACATGTGGAAATCAGCCGCCGAGCATGCCCATACCAAACTGCCTGCGGGGATAACCGCTCCAATCGTGACGGCCCTGGACCATATCGATCAGGGAGCCGACGGGCTCCTGAATCTGATCACGCTCAACTGCTCGTACGGGACCGTGGTGACCGCGGCGCTTCTGCGAGAGTTGAGAAAACGTCCGGGGACGCCCATGCTGACGCTGGTTTACGACGGACTGAAAAAAACCAATGAAAAGACGCGGTTGGAAGCGTTCATGGAACAGGTGAGAGATCATTTCGCGTTCCGCCGCGGATCGTCGCCTTCTCGACGCTTCTCGGTTGGTTCCGCGTAGCGAAAGGAATTTCTTACAAAGGCTTTCCCTTCCGACGAGACGATTTTGAAAGAACCGTGACTCTCATTTGTGGTAAACTGTTCTCGGCGGTCGGATACCCCTCTTACATGACAGTGTCTCCGGCATCCGGTGTATATAATACGGAGCATGCCGATCTTCTGTAGGAACATCATAAGGAAGAGCGAGCCGACGGACGCGGGCCGGATCGGTGTGCGAGTGCTGAAGTCGGTTTGAGGATTCCTGCCGACCGGAATACCTTTGCCGGCAAGAGAGTCGGCTAAGGTATCGCAACCCAAGAATTTTCCGGTGGAAGCGCCGACGCGGTCAGGTCGATCTGCCAACTTGGGAAAGGAGTTCGCAACTATGCGAGTAATCACCGTATGTGTGGGCAGCGCTTGCCATTTGAAGGGCTCTCACGAGATAATCAAATACTTTCAAGAAGCGATACAGCGTGCAGGACTGGAAAAAGAAGTCGAACTCAAGGGCACCTTTTGCATGGATCAATGTACGGACGGAGCCAACCTCCTCGTAGATGAGGAGCTGTACCACGTGGGCAGCGTTGAAGAGGCCAAGCGTATCTTCGAAACGGAGATTCTCCAAAAGAAAAACCAAAGGTGAGAAGAACATGGACGCGGGAACAAAGAACCGGGTGCCGTGGAAGAGTTGGAGTGATTTCACCGGATGGGCTCAAGATTTCTCCTTGAGGCAGAAGGTGTTGGGAGGATTTCTGGGCGTGGTCGTGCTCGTGGGACTTGTCACCGCCCTGATCGGTACGAGACTTGCCCGTGAAACCATCATCAATACGGCTCGAGAACGTTTGAACAGCGATCTCGCGACCGCAACCTTTGTCCTTAAGAATGTCGAGCACATCCTTGATTTGAAAATCCGGTTGCTGGTGAACACCGAGGGCCTATCACATGCAGTTGAGAGGGGAGATGTGGAGGAAGTCCGCAAGCTCTTGACCATGGTGGCCCTCGAGAACGATTTCGGTTTTCTCTCCGTCACGGACGTTCGGGGACGAGTCCTGGTCCGGTCGTTCAATCCACAGGCCGGGCCCGGTGAGGACCTCGGGAAGGACGACCTTATCGTCAAGGCCCTGGAGGGTGCGAGTACATCAGGTGTAACGCTGGTTCCCGTGGAACGGCTTAAGCGCGAGAACCCTTTGCTCGTCAAACTCATCGGTGAGACCGAAAAAGAAGGAATGATCGTGGGGTCCGCCTATCCGTTAAAGGTTGACGGAAAGGTCGTCGGTGCGCTCTACGGAGGTGAACTGCTCAACAACAATAACGTCATTGTGGATCGCGTGTCGAACCTCTTGTTCAAGGGAAACAAATACGCAGGGAAAGACCTTGGGTTCGTCACCATCTACCAGGGCGATCGTGTGGTGAGTACCACGTTGAGGGGAAAAGATGGTTATCCTCTCGTGGGCGCCAAGGTGAAAGAGCACGTTCGTGCACAGATGCTTGGAGACGATCGATCCGAGATGATGTGGGAAACTCAGAGCGGTGTACAGTATCTTTCCGCATCGACGCCGATACGGGGCGCGGACGGCCATGTCCTCGGAGCAATTCAGGTTGCGACTCAGGAAGAGCCTATCAACTGGGTTATCGACAGGCTGCTGGCCACGTTTCTCCTGGTCGGCCTCCTGGGAGTAATCTTGATGGGCGCAATCACCTACTTCCTGGTAACCTGGATCAACCGGCCGCTGGATCAGATGCTCCATGCCGCGCGCAGGGCCGCGGAAGGCGACCTTAGTCATGAAGTCCCCGTCATTGCGCGCGATGAAGTGGGAGAACTTGCCGCAACGTTTAACCTGATGATTCGAAATCTCGCGATATCTCGAGACAAACTTGAGCAATGGGGCAAGGAGCTGGCCAGCAAGGTGGATGCTCAGACCGGAGAACTTGCCCAAGCCCGCGAGCAGGTGGAGCGAATCAAGAAGCTGGCTTCATTGGAGAAAATGGCCGACGGCATGGCCCATATCATGGCTCACATTTCGGATCCCCTGGTGGGATTCAGTGCCTCGGAAGACGGGAGCGCCACGAGCAGGATACTCGTGTTGGATCCTGATGAGAAGGTGCTCGAGACTTGCCGAAGAGTTCTGGAAGACGAAGGCCTCGAAGTCAAGCTTACTGATTCCGCTCGAGGCGCTCTGGCAGAGTTGGAGAAAGAATTCTACGATGTGGTGGTGACCGCGGTGGACGTTCCGGAGATGACCGGTCGGGAGTTGCTCAAAGAGATCAAGTACCGTCAACCGGAAGTCCTCGTGATCTTTACCACTCCGTTCAAAGATACGGAAGAGGCGGCCGAGTGCGTCAAACTGGGAGCATACGATTACATTCCCAAGCCCTTCGGTCCGCATCAGATTTCACTGATGGTGCTCACGGCCCTGCAAACTCGCCAACTGCTGGACAAGAGCCGCCAGGAACACGCACAGCAGAGGGCGGAGACCATATTTCAACGCGTGCCGGTTGCCATTGCTCTTGCAGACAAAGCCCATAGGGTCGTTTACCACAACAACGCATTCATCGATCTGGCATCGGGAGACGGTCAGGAAGGTGTGCGGGGAAAAACCTTCAAGGAACTTTTCGGAGTGGATCCTCTGGAATCCGGCGAAGAATCGGGCGGTTCAAGATGGCTGGAGCTCCAGAAGGTCGGCCGTACCGCAAAGCTCTACAATTTCAAGCTCCCTGAAGAGGACTTGAGAGTTCTCATGCTGCTGGACGTCACGGACACGGTGAAGAAAGATCAGCGGGCCGACGTGCTGAGGACCGAAACGCTGACGCGTGCTCAACAGGTCATTCACCAGCAAATGCGTGTGGCGCAGGAAATTGCCGGTTTGTTGGGAGAGACGACGGCGGAGACCAAAGCGGCGCTTTTCGAGCTCATTAAGCTGGCCGGACAAGAGGGAGAGGCCAGATGAGCGAACAATTGTTCATCGAGTCGGGTGGAGCGAACATAAGTAAATACGGGGAGATTCTCTGCGGCGATTCGCTCTCCGTGGCGCCTATCGAAGGCGGAAAGATCATGGTGTTGTCAGACGGCTTGGGCAGCGGAGTCAAGGCCAATATCCTGGCGACGTTGACCACGAAAATTGCCACCAGACTCATGGAACGAGGTCTGCCGTTGGAGGAGGTCGTCGACACCTTAAGCGACACGCTGCCCGAGTGCAAGGTACGAAAAATCGCGTACAGCACGTTTACGCTGCTCAAGGTCCAGGACGACGGAAGAGTCTATCTGGCCGAGTTCGATAACCCGCCCACGTTCTTCCTTAAACGGGGGTATGTAAGCGAACTCCATTACAAGGAACGAGTTTACGGGACAAGGAAGATTCGTGAGGCTCACGTTCATGTGGATGCCGGCGACTGGCTGGTAACCGTGAGCGACGGTGAGATTCACGCGGGTATCGGCGGTCTCTTGAACCTCGGTTGGGATTGGGAAAAGATTGCCAAGTTTCTCGAAACTCAAGTCTATGAGGACGCGTCCGCGCAAAAGGTTGCCCAGGTTCTGGTGAACCAGGCCAACGATCTGTACGAGAATCGGCCCGGAGACGATACGACTGCGGGTGTCCTCAAGATACGCCCCAAACGATTCGCGACATTCATGATCGGCCCTCCGGTAAACAAAGGGGAAGATCGGGAGGTTGTGCACCGGTTCCTGGATCAGCCCGGCCGCAGGATCGTGAGTGGAGGGACCACGGCCGGTATCGTCGGCAAGACCGTAGAGAAGGATGTCATTGTCGATCTTTCCAGCATGACCGACAAGATACCTCCCACCGGAAAGTTGGATGGCGTCGACCTTGTCACGGAAGGAGTTCACACGGTCAACCACTGTCTGGAAATATTGCAGACCGTCAACGATATTGACGCACTGGTCGGGGAGCGGGATGGAGCAAGCAGACTTGCGTGGGAATTTCTCTATGCCGATTCGATCAGCATACTGTTGGGCCAGGCGATCAATCCCGCGCACCTGAATCCCAACCTTCCGCAGGAAATGGGGTTCAAGAGCAGGAGCGTGCAGGCCATCGCCAACCTGCTGAAGGAGCGAGGCAAGGAAGTAACACTGGAGATTCATTAATCACAACGGTCTTGGCGACGACAGGATGACTCAGCAGGAAACCGGTCACGTCGTCGGTTCGGAAATCAGAAAGTAGTACCCGTATGGAGCCACATTGTCCTGTGTGTGCGGAAGAGAATCGGATGGTTGACGGATTTGACCTGATAACGATTCTCGGCCTCATGAAAGAATACAATTGGAGGGAGATCTGGAAGCGCTACCTCCCTAGGGATGTTGAAACCGATTCGATCAGTCTGTACGTGGAAGCTCCGCGCTATTTTGTGGAAATGCACGTCCAGAAGATGGAACGGATCATTCTGTCCGAGAAATTCAACACCAACCCATTTTTCATGCAGCAAGTGATCCAGAGAATTACCGCATCTCACGCGCACGATCTGATCTTGACAAAGATCCGGAAGCAAGGCATTGATTCCGGCGATAATCCCATCTGTTTGTCATGCTCGCTTGGCAACACGATCATAGATCTCATCGTCAACAAGAACGATCCGTTTCCGGATCGAATAAACCGGCCGTACGGCAACTCCTACGTTGAACGAGTCGAACAACGACCGCTCGACATCTACGATCTTTCGTCCACGCTGTACCTATGCCAACAGAATCTGACCGAGAAGATCTTTCGACGTTACCTCGAGGGGGACTCGACGTCGGAATCTTCCGAGCGGGTAGTACACATATCGACCAACGTGGGGGCGTATCGGGTCGTCTTGACCTTCCGGGTGACGTCCCCGGAGCTGCTGCGTGCGGACCCTCCAAGCGTCAACACATCGGTATTCACGATCCATCAGGTGCTTCAGAGGATGAACTTCCGGCACGCAGCGGAGTTGATTCTCAAAGAAATTCAATGCGTGGGGCTGCCCATAACCCTCGAACAGATTCGCGACCGCTTCACCTTGTCCAGGCGCATAAACAACACGTGGCTGGAAGTGGACTTCACGAGATCGTGACGGGAATGAACCGCATTTCCGGATGTGAATATCTCCCCTCTGGAGCCGATTTGCTTTGATCGAAGTACGGGATTCTTACAGGGCAATACAATCCAGGCCGGCCCGACGTGTTTCACCGCCCTGCACCACATCTTCCGGGTCGAAGCGTCGCAGTTGCGCGCCACCGGGCATGGACCATCATGCTTCCCGGTCTTCCGCGCACGCGATTGTTGGTATCATGCGGTCTTGTACGCTTCGGTTTTCAGCCACTTCTTGAGCTCTTCGGTGAGGCCGCACGCGCGATTCTTGCACGCAAAGAACTCCACCGACTGATCGATAAGCTCTTGCGGAGCCCGGACTTCAGAAAGGACTTCGTAATCTTTGTGGCTCTGACGGACAATCATGAGCTTAGCCGGTTTTTCCGTCGCGTTGATCTTGAAATAGACGCACTCTTCATTGCACGATTTCGCGTGATCCAATCCTCGAGACCAGTTTGTTCCCCATTCCAAGTACCTCGTAACCGCGTCGAACGGGTGAAGATCCCAATCGATCAGGTTGGCTACATCCTTGTCCTTCATGATTTCTCGTATGCTTTTCATCAGAGTCCTCTCTGGATATTGTCACGGGTCGACGAGTCCTCCCGCTCTATTCTGTTTGATGCAGGATTGATGGAAAAGTTGCATACCGTTCGCCTCGGCATGCATTCGATTGCGTGCGCCCGTGAGACTGACCCGTTCGCCGTTTCTGACGATAAGACTTCTCTTTTTCGGTAGCTTATGGTATGATTATAATAAAATACTCTATATGTCCGTCGTCGCTATGGAGGAAAAGGTATGAGAGTCAAGTTCATCGCAATTACGGCAGCGTCGGTTCTGCTCCTTGGTACCGTGGGCCTGCACGCGGTCGGCTACGAGAGTCATGATGCAAGGGTCGATCGGCAGTCTCAGGCCAGAGTCTATCCAAAAACCGGACAAGGAGTGTGTGAAGCAATCAAGGATGCTTCCTTTGTGCAAAAGTACCCCGAGATTATTGACGAAGTCGCTTTTGCCGTGAGGGACATACTCAGCCAGTTCGGTCTTGGGAAGCATACCAATCCCTAAGATCGAGTAATGGGTTTATAGCCGGCTTTGGTCGATTAC
Source organism: Desulfomonilaceae bacterium (assembly GCA_031082285.1). Classification (GTDB taxonomy): domain Bacteria; phylum Desulfobacterota; class Desulfomonilia; order Desulfomonilales; family Desulfomonilaceae; genus JAVHLK01. The sequence continues at coordinate 28,738 of JAVHLK010000019.1, read as the reverse complement.
GGAAGGCCTCGAGGAATTAATCATGAAATCCATAATGGCGCTTCTGATCCTGTTGCTCACCGTTTACGCGGGGAACTCGCATGGTGCGGCACCGGACGGCAAAGGCGGAGATCCGTATCGTGCCGGGATAGCGGCCTTGAAGAACGGCGACACCGGCTCTGCCATTGCACTTCTCACCGAGGCGATTCAACAAGATTCCTCCAATTATCGCTACTATAACGATAGAGGAGTGGCGTACAAGAGGGCGGGCAATCTTGAGGCCGCTCTTTCAGACTATGCAAAGGCTCTCGAACTGAATCCGGGCTACGAGAATGCCTTGAATAACCGGGGTGTCGCGTATATTGCCCTGGGACGATTGGATGAAGCCATCGCCGACCTTACCAAGGCAATGAAGAGCGAAACGCTTAAAGCACGAGTTTCCAACAACTTGGGTATCGCATACGCAGGCAAAGGGGACCACCGGGAAGCGGTTACGCAGTTTAGCCGAGCCATTTCCTTCGGATCCACGGATCACAGGTCTTACCTGTTTCTTGCGGAATCTTTGCGCCGAATGGGGTCTTTGGATAAGGCTTTGAAGGTCTATCACCTTGCTTTGGGGTTGAATGAGGACCCGGAAGTCAGAAAACAGATCGAACGCGGTATCGCCGGCTTGAAACAAGACTTGCGCGGCACTCAATCTCCCGGTCCTCAGTCCTCCCCGGGCACCGAGATTCAGCCCGAAACCGGCTCGGCTGATCAACGAGGCTCACGGCCGGAGCCGCGAGGTCGGCCTTCAACGGTTCGATCTATTGTTAGGGCCGGCTCGGAATCGGAGGGTTCGAGGCAGTCCGCGGTTACGGACGAGAGCCAAGACACGACGGAGATCTCATCGATCGAGGAATTGGACGATCAAGTAAGGCGCAGGGCGATCGGAAAGCTCTCATCGGTGTCCGCGGAAATCTACGCTCAGGGTCGGGAATTCCTGGAGAAATCCGATACCGCCAAAGCACTGGTCAGGTTTGAAGACACACGGCAACTTGAGCGTCGCAAGCAGAGCCATTACGGTGTTGCCTGGAGCGATCTGGAGATCGGCCGGGCCTATTCCGCGTTGGGCCAACATCACGGCGCGACCCCGTATCTTGAGGAATCGGTCCTCTTTTTTGAACGGCTGGGAGCCAAGAGCGAGGCTATCCTTGCAATGACCGAACTGGCAAGAAATCAGAGTGTGACACGCGGGAAGAGCGATTCCGCGGCGTCCTTCCGGAAAGCCATAGAAATGGCCGTGTCCTCAGGTCATTACTCACTGGCCCGAGCGATCGACGATGCATCCGCGGGAAAACGCGAAAGACCCCGGAAGACGATTGAAAAGGCCGACGTTTCGGTACAGGGTTCAGAAGCAACGGCGTCCGGTGCGAAACCGCTGGAACGAGGCGGAGGGGAAACACGTGCGACCGCTCAAGAACAGAAGTCGAGCAGAGCGGTGACGAAGAAGCCGGTCGGGCCCTCACCCGGCTCCGGGGTCACGGCGGAAGACAAAAACAAAGGAGCCTTGCGAGCCAAAGAAGCGGACTCCCCGCGGCTCAGTCTGGAGAAAGTAGGCACAGGTACCAATTGGTACGTCAGATTGGGCGATAGAGCCGGGAAGTCCCGCAAGACGTCGGCGACCGGAGACCCCGCGGTCTCCTCTTCCCGGAAGACCAAGAAATCCCAAAGCGAGCCTCAGCCGAAGCGTGTCGTTTTCCAGGCCAAGAGCGCAATGCCGACACCGGCTCGCGATTCGTCGAAGAAATCTAAGACATTGGGAAGACTGAGCGCAAAGACGGATCTCCAGAAGGATCTCGATAATTTGAGAAAACTCAAGGGACAACAAGATGAACGCAAAATGATCGTTGTTCTGGAGCGTCTCTCCCAACGCTACCTGAAGGTGAACGACTATTCAAGAGCGCTCCACTGCCTTGACGCGGCAATTGGGTTCCGCGACGACCTGCGCTTCACCAAGGGCCTGAGCGAAGCGCTGGAACAGCGCGGACTCGTCAAGGAAAAACTCGGTCGCAGCGCGGAAGGCCTGGAGGACTTTTCGAGAGCTCTCGCATTCGGAGCGGCACGGGTCCCATCCGAGATGAAATCTTTGCGAGCCGGGATGCAGAAATCCGCGAGCCAAATCGGACTTGACCCGAAGACGGTTCTCCAGGCGTTCGACTCGCTGTGGACGGCAAGGAAGGAAGCCGACGGTATTGGAGAGACACGCGCACTGTTCCAGCTTGGCACCATCTATGAACAGAGCGGGCGAAACCAGGATGCGCTGAACTATTACAAGCGAGCTTCGGCTTCCATGCTTGCAGACAGTGCTGTTCTTCATGCCAAGATGGGACGGACCGAGCTGGCCGGGAAGCTCTATCTTCAGGCAATGGAAGCGTTGAAAGAAATCGACTATTCCCGATTCATCGATTTGAAACACAAGTCCAGAGTTTCCAACACCATTTCACGTCAATGATGCGGGCCGGCCGGCGGCACCATAGGCCAGCTCTTCCTCGGATCTCACATGAGACCGTCCGTCCGGCGCAAGCCTCGTTGACTCGGTCGTTGCTCGGCCCAAAGACGTTTCCGGTTTCATCGTCGCAGCGTGTCGACCCTCAGCGAACGCTTTGTCCATAAGGGTACCCGGTTTATGCTCGGAAGGATAATCACTAGTACCTGGTTTGCTCTTCTCATGATCGGTGTAGCCGCGGTCGGACTCGTTCTTCTCTACATGAAGGGGCGCACGTCCGAAGCCGCAGCCGGCGCCGGGCTGCTCGTAGTTGCGGCCATTCTGATCATCATTGGCAGGGATCGAAAAGATTCGGACGGATACTCTTGAGCCGCGTGCCCCCCGATCCGTACCAAGGGGGCGGAAGGCTGAGTCTTCCGGCAGGCCCATACCCTCAATTACTGAAGATCCGGGCGGGATGCTCAGGGGAGTTACGGACTCGTCACCTGGTACGTAAACGTGAACTTCCTGCTGTTGCAGCCGTCAAGACAGACCCGTTCGCCGTACGCTTTGCACGCCTGATCCGCGCTGAAGTGAATGTCGGGCGACCGGTCAACCGGGATCATAAAGGCAAAGTTCCCCACCGAATCATTCTGCAGGCAACGGCACGATATATGACACTTGGTCCATACCTGCTCTGCGGACACGGGCACGTGGGAACCCGCCAGAAGAACTGCTGCTAAGGCAAGGACAACCGCACTTCTTGATAATCCCATCATGGTTCCTGCTCTCCCTTTTTCAAGCAGGACAATACCACATGAGCCCCCTCCGATGCAACGTCTCCCTTGATGGGAATGACGATCCGACGGCGAACGACCGTTAACCCGAAGGCAAGAAAAAGCCCCGGCATCTGCTGCCATTTTCATAGGTAAACTTGCTTAGTTATGGAAAACTATTGAGATTACAACTTCACTATGATATACTAAGGTACCATATTGGAGGACTAACATGCCGCAACCACCATCTATATTAGCGCTCGTCATGCTCATGGCGATGATTCTCCCTGCCGGTGCCTTGGCCGAAGGTGAAGCCATACTCGCTCTCACCGGGCAATACACCTTCTTCATCAAGCCGGAGCCGGGGTCTTGTGAAACGTATGTTCAGAAGATGGTTCCATGTGTCCTCGAAAAAGAGATCCCCGTTCCAAGGCGTGTGGTTCCCGTCTATCCCGTACCGTTTTCCTCCAAAAGAGGTCTCCCCGTATTGCGAAGCGAGATCCCCGTCGGATGCCCCGACGGTGCCGGCCCGTGTGTGCATTGCTACCCGAAACCGTCCTTCCGGTCGGCTACACACGATGTGGTCGTTCCGGTCGTCCGAGGCGTCCCGGTGCCGGATCTTGTGATACAGCCCAAGGTGGTTCGCGAGCGAGTCATGCGTCCGCAGTGGTTCAAGGTACGGGAAGATCCGCGCCCCCCTCGCAAGGTTGTGCGTAAGGTTCATTGAGGACCCCGAGAGCAATCCTCGGCGCACAAATGCCGACCGGGTCACCGCGCACCTGAGTGCGGGATTCACTAAATTCGGTCCCCTATTCCTCTAAACGCTCGGTAGCGTCCCGTCCCGCGTTCTGCGCGGGATGCCGGGCACTCGCGGCAAATTTCGCGTTCTATCGTCTCAAATCCCGAGTTCTGTTGTAAGCTATAGAGAAGAACAGAGCATTCGGTGACCGAGCAACGAGTGCCGGCCCGGATTGGCGGATTCATTCCGCCCGTTCCAGTGGAAATTCACTACATTCATGATCCGGGCATGGTTCATCGCGCCGCGGAGCCCGCGAACGGCCTGCCGGCGAGTCGAAGGAGGCGTGTGTGAGAGTCGGACATCAAACGCGTATCGGCAGGAATCGAAGGGTAAACCAGGACAGGTTCTTCGTTGACCAACAGGCCGGTCTTTTCATCGTGGCCGACGGCATGGGAGGCCACAACGCCGGTGAAATAGCCGGCTCCATCGCAGTGTCCGAAATCTCGAGGGCTGTTCGTGAAGGACTTGGAACGGCCGACGACGCGTCCGTTCTCTTGCAGGAATCCGTACTGAGGGCGCACAATGCCATATTCGAGAACTCTGTGAAATTCCCGAGTCGGAGAGATATGGGGACCACCGTCGCGGTGGTGCTCGTACAAGATGACCAAGTGTGGGTGTGTCACGTGGGAGATAGCCGAGTGTATCTTATCGGCCGCGGTGAGATTCAGCCACTGACCCGGGACCATACCTTCGTGGCCGAGTGGCTTCAAGAAGGTCGCATTACCCCGCAGCAGGCAAGAACCCACGATGCTCGGCACGGTCTCACCATGGCTCTCGGGGTGGACGACGATATCCGGCCGGAAGTCACCCATGTGAGTTGGCACGAAGGGCAATGCCTGTTGCTGTGTTCGGACGGTCTTACCGAGATGCTCGAAGATTCGACCATTCTGGAGATCGTGAAGCGCGCCGGTGAACCCGATTTCATCTGTAAGGAACTGCTCGACCAGGCACTACTGAGAGGCGGAGACGACGACATCACCGTCGTCCTCGTGTGTCGTTGATTCGGACTGAAATTTCGGCCCGTTCGAGCCGCGGTGGGGGATCGAGGCGCGTCAGCCGTCGAATTCCGGGCGTGATGTCATCTCTATCTGCAGAATAGAGCAGATGCTCGGTAAGGCCACGAGGAAAGCGGCCGGATACAGATCGTACCACACCCGAAGCTCATCCATTGCCCTTCCGAACATCATGACCGCGGGAATGAACAGCAACGCCATGGCGAGGAAAACTTGTCGTAATACCTTTGGTTTCTTTTTCCACTGGTACCCGATCAAGAAGGCGAATCCGGCGAAAAATGCAAGTGAATAGAGCGTGTGAAGGAGCGAAACGCTCAGTACAAACCCGCCCAGGTTCCAGAAAAGTTGGAAATGAGCCTTGGTGCCGGGGTTGTCCTTGAACAGAAAACCCAGGAGGGCCATCAGCCCGGCCCAAATCATGATCTGGGCCGCAATGTGAGCACCCAAACGGACACCGGACATGTATCTGAATTCTCGAGCCGCGAAAGCGCACGTGAATATCACGGCCGTCACTTTGTTGAGCACTGCAAGGGGAAAGAACACGTAGTACCACTTGTGTTCGCGCTTCAGGATAAGTAATGGGCCCAGCGACCCCATAAGCACCACCATGGGATCGTAGATTGCCGTCCAATTTTCGAGAAAGAAAGCCGGGACCAGAAGAAGGGCCGCAACGGGAGCCATGTCCGATACTGCCGGATCCGTCACGTATACCATCTGAACGAGATGCCGAACAGAGTAGGCAAACGCAATCCACACAACGAAGATGAATCCCAAAGATACCAGGCATTCGTAGGAATACCGGGTCGTCCAACCGATCTTCTTGAGGAACGGCTTGTTCTCGGCATAGGAGTTGACTCGTTGCTTGACGGCCGTAGGTGTCAGCGCGCCGACAAATTTCACAAGGCTCGGTAGTAGAGTTCTGTACACATACGGCCACTCCGCGGTCCAATTGATCATCTTCGTGTACGACATGTAGCTGTCATCCCGGAAGTTTAGGGAACTGAGTCCTCCTCGGAGAACAAAACAGAACATGACTATTCCGGCCACGTACACATAAACCAAGAAGATCGTCACACTACGAAGTCTTTTCCCTCTGGTTGATTTTCCTTCCCGACCCTCCACTTCCAGCCTCCTCCGGCGGACGTCCGAGGTCCCGTACCGAGCTTGATGCGTCCCTTCCCGTCACGACACGGGAATCGCCGGTCCCGCTTCACGTGCAGCCGCCTATGTGCAGGACCCGCCCCCGGGATTCTATTACGTATCGGCCGGCAAAGCTATTGACTTCCTGACCGTGGCTCGGAATAATTGCATTCAAATGGGCATTTCACGAGCTGAACGGAAGACATACAGATCGTTCGACGGAAGTCATGAAGAGGCCTGTTGGGTCGAGCGTCCGGATCGATATCGGGCTGTAGAAAGCTGCGGAGGAGACGAGTGTCGTATTGTCCGCGGAGGCGGATATTCGTACGCGGCCGCGGGCTTCGGCGGGGGCGCTCGAGTACAGGACTTGTCGTCCTTCAATCGAGTGGTCGGATTTCGGCCTTCTGAGAAAACCATTGAGGTGGAGGCGGGCATCTCTCTTGGGAGCCTGTTTCACTTTCTTATCGCCCGAGGGTTTTGGCTGCCGGTGATACCCGGCTATCCCGGAATAACGGTGGGGGGGTGCATTGCGGCAAATGTGCACGGCAAGAATCCATTCCTGCACGGAACGTTCAGGCGAGTGCTCAAGAGTCTGCTCCTGTATCACCCGGACAGAGGGTTCGTGAATGTCTCCAGGGACGACGAACGAGACATATTCGACCTGACCGTCGGGGGCTACGGGCTGACCGGGACCATCGTGAGCGCCGAGCTGGCACTGGAAACCCTTCAAGGCAATGCCGTCAGGATCGAGCGATGCCCGGTCCGTTCTCTTCAAGATGCGGTATCGGAGTTGACGAAAAGGGCCGGCTCATCTGAATTCGCATACTCGTTCCACCCTGCGTACCCTGTGCGGGGCACTGTGGGGAACGGGTGGGTATATGCCGCCGACCTGATCCATACTCCAGGGCATGAAGGGCGGCAGCGGAGCATGCCGAAACACGTTGATCCTTGGCGTGGCAGGTTCCTGCCTTTTTCCATATGGGGGCCGGGCAGAACCCCATATCTGCTGAAGGCCTTCTCTGCACTGGAACGACGACGGCCGAGAGTGGAAACCAAATCCTTGTTTGACGGCACTTTTCCATTTGTCGGCAGTTGGGCGTATTTTTCCCTGTATGCGAAACCGGGGCTTTTCGAGAGCCAGTTGATCGTCCCGTATGAGAATATCCCGCTATTCTTGACGGAAATCGAGCGCATACTCGTTGAGGACAATCCGCCGTCAGTCATGATCTCATTGAAGCTGTTCAGCGGACGGAATCGACTCTTGAGCTTTGAGAACGACGGTCTCTGTTTCACGATCGACTTGTGTCGAAACTCGAGCGCGCTTCGGTTCTTGAGTAAGCTGGACGCTCTTATGCTGAAGACCGGAGCCATCCCCAACATCGTCAAAGACTCCCGACTCACCGCGGAAACAACGGCCTCCTGTTATCCGGAGTACGAACTTATGAAGCAACGACTCGCGGACTTTGACCCCCGTCGTCTCTACCGGTCCGAGCTTTCGATCAGGTTGGGCCTATGAACTACGTGGTCGTGGGAGCCACGGCAGGTTTGGGCCGTCGCCTGGTTGAGGGTCTGGCGCGGCGAGGCGCGGACTTGACGCTCGTCTCATCAGACCCGCGCGACTTGGATGCAATTGCTTGCGATGTGCGGCTTCGGTACGAGGTAAACGTACAGGCTCTTGAAATGGATCTCGGAAGGGAGCAGATTCCCGTCGACTCGCTGGTTGAGCAGTCAATAGTTTCGGGCATGCCGAACGGCCTCATCCTTCCCGTGGGCGCGATTCATTCCGATGATGTGCCGGGACTCAACATCGACAAGATTCAACGCCTTGTTCGCATCAACTTTCTTTCGGTTGTGGAGATCGTTCAGGCATTTCTTCCCATGCTGAGAAATTCCCCTGGTTCATGTATAACCGCGTTCGGGAGTGTGGCGGCTTCACGGGGCCGGTGTGGCAATGTGCACTATTCGGCATCCAAGCGGGCGTTGGAGAGCTACTTCCAGAGTCTTCGCCACTGTGAGGCCGAATCCGGGGTTATCGTGCAATTCTATACACTGGGGTACATGGACACGTCTCTCGCGTACGGAATGAACCTTCCTTTTGCCAAGGCGGATCCCGGATTGCTGAGTTCGCTGGTGATCGAGAATCTTCATCGGGACATTGGGTTTGTGTACTACCCAAAATACTGGAGATTGGTCTGCACCGCTCTGAAAATGACTCCATGGTTCATTCACAAGAGAATGAGGTTCTAGATGAGAGAATCCTGCATAGACTCGGTCACGTTCTTTTATCCCGTGTACAACGATGAGGGAACGGTGCGGCAGGTGGCAATGGATGCGCGCGATATGCTGAGCGAGCTGGGCTGCCGATTCGATATTCTCATCGTCAACGACGGATCGCAGGATCGATCGGGCGAAATCGCGGATCGGCTGGCTGCGGAATTTGACTTCATTCGAGTCATCCATCACCCTCGGAATCTCGGATACGGAGTCGCACTCAGGACCGGCATGAGCAACTCTTCCGGTGAGTGGATCTGTATGATAGACGGAGATCGCCAGTATGACGTCTGGGATTTCCAGGATCTGTTCAAAGTGGCTCATCATTATGATTTGATTATTACATTCCGGTACAAGAAGATCTATTCAAACTACCGGACTTTTGTTTCCTGGGTCTACAACAAGGTGTTGCGATTCTTGTTCATAACACGGTTTCGAGACATATCCACCGGCCTGAGGATGGTGAGGAAGCACGTGGTTGAGGACTTGGATCTGGTATCGACCAGTCCATTTATCGGCGCGGAGCTGGCCATAAAGACCTATTTCAAAGGCTATCATGTGGGAGAAGTGGGGATACAGACGTTTCCTCGAACATTCGGGAAGAGCACGTCCACGACCCCGAAGAATATCTTGGCCACGATCAACGACATGTGGCTCACCTATCGAACCATTTTCTCGACGAGCTATCAACGACGGGGTAATGGGTAGGTCACACTGTCCTTTTTCTCGGATATTGTCGTACTATGAAGTCTCAAACCAAGTTAATGCTGGTGCTCGTGATTATTGCCGCGGCAGCCCGAGTTTTCGTCCACTATGATAGTGACCCTATCGTGTCGCTGGACACCCCCAGCTATGAATTGGTCGCAGACTGCATCAGATCTCTTGACTTCAGCACATATGACGGGGAGAGGACTCCCGTATATCCGGTGTTCATGCTGCTTTGCGGAATGAATTATTTCACGATTATGCTGGTACAGTCCGTGCTGGGAGTCGTCACATGTTTATTGCTCTTCGCCTTGGCGTTGCGACACACACACAATGAGCGACTTGCCTTCCTGGTTGCCCTAACGCACGCATTGGCCGTCAACCAGATCCTCATCGAAGGCGCTGTAATGGCTGAAGCGCTCACCACCGTGCTGGTTGTCGGTTCGATTTTTCAGTGCGATCGTCTCATACAGACGTCAGAGCAACGGGCAGCATCGTACGCACTCCTTGGAGTGGTCACTGCCGTAATAGGACTGACCAAACCTTTTCTTCAGATACTCCCTGCCGTCTATTTCTCCTTCCTGTTCCTGAGGCGCCGGCGGGATGGACTCATGAGGAGGGCCAAACTCTACGGAATTATTGCTTTCAGCTGCGCGGCGGCTCTTCCTATCCTTGGCTGGAGCACGTTCAACTATTCCACCGTTGGACACTTCGGCCCCTCGACCATGTTGGGCTATGCACTCGTAGGTCACACGGGTGCGTTTATTGAAAGCGCTCCCGAGGAGTATTCCGAAATCAAGAAAACGTTCCTTCCTGCCAGGGAGGCTCACACTGCCCGGACCGGTCATCCTGCCCAGACGATCTGGGGAATTCGCAAGACGCTCATGGAACAGACGGGGCTTTCCCATGCCGAACTGAGCCGGGTGCTCACTCGAATGTCGGTTGGCCTGATCCTCCAACACCCTTTGCGGTACGCCGGATCGGCATTCCAAGCGTGGACCAACTTCTGGCATGTATCGAAATGGGGAATTCAGGCGAGGTACCGCGGCCTGCGTGACGAAATCGTCCGGACGATCTGTCGGATAGAGAAATACACCCTCGCAGGAGTAAACTTCTTGTTTCTCACGTTGCCTTTCCTGTGGATTGCCCGGCGAAAGGTGAACGATGAGTGCAGTTCCTCTCTTCAGATGCTCATCGTCGCAACCGTGTTGAGCGTGTCGTTGGCCCAGGCTCTGGTAGCCTACGGAGAGAGCCCGAGGTATTCCCTTCCGTTTCAACCGCTGATATGCTTTGCCGTCATAACCTGCACATATCGGTTGTGGGTGGATTACGGAAGGCGGCATCTTCGAAAAGTGCCCGAGGGGACATCAAGGCAAGAGTCGCGTTCCGCGGGATAACGGCGTAAGCGCCGCACATCGTACCATAAAGGTGTAGTTACTTTGGTCACGAGAACGACACGCAGCGGCCCCCTCAGCTTGGATATCATCATCCCGGCTTACAATGAAGGTGAAATGCTCGCCCGTCTGTTCGACCGACTCGACTTCGTTTTTTCTGAAAGCACGCTCAGGGATCATGGAATTCGTTCCGTGACCTACATCTTTGTTGACGACGGGAGCCGGGATTCAACGAGCGACATAATTGCTCGGCGTATTGCGGAGGGCCTTTCGGCCAAATTGGTTATGCTGTCACGGAACTTTGGACACCAGGCGGCCATTACCGCCGGGATGGAACAATCGCAGGCGGATCTCTTGGCAGTCATGGATGCAGACCTTCAGGATCCCCCGGAGACGATTCTGGACATGTTTCAGAAATGGCGAGAAGGCTACGACGTAGTCTACGGAATACGAAAGAAGCGAAAAGAGAATCCGTTTGTGGTGGCAGGTTATTGGCTTTTTTACAGGCTGGTAAGGCTCATGTCCGAAGTCTCCTTTCCCGCTGACGCCGGCGATTTTTGTCTCATGGATAAGAAAGTGGTTGACGCCATTCGGTCTCTTCCGGAGAGACTGAGGTTTCACAGGGGGATGCGAGCTTGGGTCGGATTCAGGCAGACCGGTGTCGAATATGACCGCCCTCCCAGGATTGCCGGCAAGTCGAAGTATTCTTTGCATAAGCTCTATTCTCTGGCTACGGACGGCATTGCCTGGCTAAGTCTTCGCCCCCTTAAAATTACTCAGTTTTTGAGTTTTGTGCTGTTCGTGGTCACACTCACCTGTTCAACCACAATTGCAATAGGGCACCTGACTACAAGGCGAGACGACGAACTCGCCTTATGGCTGTCACTCTTGTTTGTCTTCATCAGCCTCGGCTTTTCCGTTATTTCGTTTTGCCTGTACGTGCTCAGCGCGTATGTCGGGCGGTCATACCTGGAGGCAAAGGCCCGTCCGACGTACATCATCCAAGAATTGATTTGCGGCAAGTCCGTGCGGTCCGAGCAAGCTTCGGGATCAGGCCCGGCCGTTCCGCGGGAAGAGTAGGCCTTTGACTACAACCGATAAAGACATACAATTCATAAGCCCGTTGACCGGTGAGGTGAGCTTTGCTGACGAGTGGTACGGAGCGGCATCCGCGGACCACTTCTGGTTTGAATGGCGGTTCAACGTGCTTATGTGTTCCCTCAGAGATATGGACGTCAACATTGAGGCGCCTTTGAAAGTCATGGAGGTCGGGTGCGGCACAGGCATTCTGATTAAGCAGTTGGAACAGGTTACTCAGTGGAGAATTGACGGGGTGGATCTGAACCTGTCCGTCCTCCAGAAAGCCGTAACGGGGCGGGGGAGAAAACTCTTCTACGATATAAGGCAGGAGTGCAAGGAATACCTCGAAACGTATGACATTGTCTTGTTGTTCGACATAATTGAACATATTCCGGATGATGCCGGTCTCGTCCTTTCCGCTGTCCGTCATCTGAAGCCGGGCGGTCTGTTGATGATCAACGTTCCGGCTCTTAGTCTCTTTCTGGGGGCCTATGATAAGGCAACCGGCCATTTGAGAAGGTACGATAAGGTGAGTTTGAATAGGGTTCTCGATGGCGTCCCCCTTATGGTCCGAGACATTCGATACTGGGGCGGTTTCCTGGTGCCGTTGCTTTTCCTAAGAAATAGGATTCTTCGACGCCCGAACTCTGTCGCCCGAACCGTTGAATGCGGGTTTCGCCCTCCCAACAACGCGGTTAACCGGCTCCTAAAGTTGGCCATGAAGCTGGAAACGAGGCTGATTGCTCGTGTGCCGATTGGCGCTTCGCTCATGCTGATCGGTTCACGAACCTGACGCAGCCTCTTTGTCGAGACGGGAAATTGACGAGCCCGAAATCCCGAAAGCCGTTCACTTCGAAATGAGTCGGCGGCTTCCCCTCAGCTTGACCGGACTGCGAGCCGGCTCTATAATGACTTTGGTTGCTATGGCGGAAGCAAAAAAGATGCAACAGAGGACCGGACGACGGACTTCGTGAGCGGACGCCTGTTAATGTGCGTAAAATCAATGACATATCGTCCAGCCTATGGGACGGAGTTGTGTACAATGACCCGGATCACCTGTGCCCTTGTGAATGAACACGGCATCTGAAGATCTCAATTGCTCCAGAACACTTCTCAGACGAAGCAATCCATAGCTCACATTGCGACCGAGATCACTTCATTCGTCCGGTAAAAATTCATGGATGCCGGTTCGTTATCAACCAAATTTCAAGTCTTTGTGTTATCCGCCGGGTCTGCCGTTTGGAAATAATGGCCTTGGGGGTCTTACTTTGGCTCAGGAGGCTTATGGGCCGGTACGGATTCCCTTTGACTGTCGTCGGTTTGATCCGGCTTTGTAGTGAAGCCATTTCACGTTGCCGGCTATCTGAAGCGTTGGAAGAGTGGCCGACGCCGTTCCATGATTGGTTCATTCCGAGTGAGAGTGCCTTGTTCTTGTCCCCACAAGCGATCCACAATGATCTTGGACGCTTTAGGAGCACGCCTTCATGGGCCGTTTATTGAATCGGAAGCCAGATTTTCAACCGGGAGACTTGCACGGGGAATAGGATAACGATCAAGAGACACAAATCCGGATCACACGTGCAGTGGAACGTTGTCGCGAACTACTTTGGGGCGGGCTGGCAGGCCTTGTTGGGTCTGTGTTTTGCACCGGTCTTCATAAAGATGATGGGAATAGAAGCGTACGGTCTCGTGGGGCTCGTGGGGGCGATCAAAGGCTTTGCCGGCGTTATGGATCTGGGCGTAGGTTTTACCTTGAATCGTGAGCTGGCCCGACTGTCGGTTGTTGAAAACGGCAGGGCGCAATCCAGAGACATGGTCCGTACGGTGGAGATGTTAGGAGGGCTCGTCTCAGCCGTGGTTCTTGTTGGCTTGATCCTTCTGGCATCGCCCCTTTCGCAGCACTGGATTAACCACGGAAAGCTTTCGCAAGATACCGTTCATCAGGCAATGATTCTTGGGGCTGTGGCAATTGGGCTCCATTGGCCGGTAGGCTTCTATACGGGAGGCCTACTGGGTCTGCAGAGACAGGTTCTCGCCAAGGCTATCACCGCCGTCACCAGTACCGTACGATATGTGGGTACAGTGTGTCTGTTATGGCTCGGGGCGCCTACAATTCAGGTATTCCTGGCGTGTCAGATCTTCATGAACTTGATTGAAACGGCAGTTCTTGGTGCGGCGCTGTGGTTAAGCCTACCTATGAGCGGTCACACGGCTCGCTTCCGCATTGGACTTTTCCGTGATATCTGGCGTTTTTCTTCGGGGATTCTGGGCATCAATGTAATCGGAATGGTGATGACGAGACTCGACAAGATTATGCTCACTAAACTCGTACCGTTGGAAGTGGTTGGCTACTACAGTGTAGCTACTGCGGCCGCGAAGGTTTTGCCACTGCTTGTGAGCCCCATACGCATTGCCCTGTTTCCCAAGTTCGCGGGTCTGATCCAACAGGATGCGAAGCATCAGTTGGACGGCCTCTATCACTTCACTTGCCAGCTCCTATCCGCGGTCTTGATACCTGCAGGCCTTACCCTGGCCTTCTTTTCGCATGAGATTCTTGTGCTGTGGACGAGAGATCCTTCAATTGCGGGACAGGCCGGTCCCATATTAACCCTTTTCGCTATAGGAACATTATTGACTCAGCTGATGTGGATGCCGGTGACTCTTCAATATGCTTATGGATGGACTTCTCTCGCTGTTGCCGTATACTCCGGGACACTCTTGGTTTGGATTCCCTCCTTTATTATGCTGGCTAACCGCTGTGGTGGGATGGGGGCCGCCGGTGCGAGTATACTGGGAAATCTTGGAATGCTCTTGGTAGGCTTACCCGTGATGCACAAGCGCCTTATTCCCGGCAGACTGGGCCGTTACATTGTGTTCGGTTTGCTGTGGCCACTGACCGTATCGCTGGCGGTTGTCACCTTGGGTCGAGTGGCTATTCCGATGCCGGCATCCTCTATTGGCCAAGCTGCGTGCATAGCTTTGTTAGCCGGTCTTGCCTCTGTCGCAGTGGCATTGTCCTCACCAACACTCAGACCCTGGTGCCTGAATCTCGCCGGACAGGTAGCCAGGCCTTTTCGTTGATTCAGCTATTACTTCGATGCCTCAGAAGACAATGACCGCATTGAGAGTCTGAACCCGGTGATGAATTCCCCTCGACAGGGAGATTGTGACAGAGAATTTTCGATTCTGTTCACAGTTTTCACATCGGCTTACCAAGCTGCGGACACTATCCACAGACCTTTCGAAAGCTTGAGACGGCAGGTCTCTCAAGATTTTGAATGGGTTGTGGTCGATATGGGCACTGACCAAACCGATGTCCTCGTGAGAGCTTGGCAGGAAGAAGGTTGCTCCTTTCCAATACGCTACTACCGCCTGCCCAACACCGGCAAGCACGGCGCGATCAACTTCGGCGTGCAAAAGGCCCTAGGCAGACTCTTCATTATACTCGACGCGGATGACGAATGCATTCCCGAAGCGCTGGAAAGACTCAACCATTATTGGGATTCCATTCCCGAGGATACGAAGGAGCACTACGCAGGAATAGGAGTTTTATGCCGGGATCAAAACGGAGATCTAGTGGGCTCGAAATTCCCTCTCGACGTTATGGACACAGACTTTTTGGATCTCTGGCACAGTCACAAGGTGAGGGGGGAAAAGTGGTTGGCGATCCGCACCGAAGTCATGAGGGAGTTCCCATTTCCCGAAATGCCTGACTTCCGGAGTATCCCGGAAAGTGTCATCCTTTTCAGGATGGCTCGCAAATACCAAATCAGATGGGTGAACGAGATTCTGAGAATTTACTGGGTGCACCCACAGTCGATCTCGAGGAAGCTTGATCCGTCGGTTATTGCCGGTCCTGTAAGCCTGCTCCATTTGGTTCGTCTTAATGAACAATTGGACTGGTTCTTCCGTGCTCCCATCTTTTATTCCAAGTCTGCAATTCACTACAGCCGCTTCTGTTTCCATCGTGGGCTGAGCTTACGTGCTCAGGTACGAGATCTCAAGAACAGTTGGGCCAAAGTTCTTTGGGGAATCATGTTGCCCGTCGGCTACTTGACTTTCCTGAGAGACACACGAGTCTTGAACCGATAGTCCTTCCGGTTGCAACAACAAGAATGAGTGCGTTCGGTTATCGTTTTGAGGCCGGTAATCGCTTTCAACCAGGTTCTGTGTAAACTGTAATGTCTCAAGAATCCTTGCATCCCCGGGAAGTCGCCAATTATTCAGGCAATCGGCAAGCTCACACCCGCCGGAACAGGATAATCTTGTCGGCTGCGCTTGCCTCCGTGTTACTTCTTGTGTACCTATTTCTCAACACGTCGTTTTCATTTCGGTTTACCGAACGGCCCGGAGTGCCGAACTACGAGATGCTTGCAGAAAGCTTTTTGTCCGGTCAACTCCACCTCAAACAACCGGTTGATCCGTCTCGACTCAAGGCGCACGATCCCTTGGACCCAAGCCTGCCTTACCCTTATTTGATGGACGGCCTCATATTCAACGGCAAGTACTACTTCCAGCACGAGCCATTGCCCGCTATCTTTCGTGTCCTATCCGTGAAGCTTACGGGTACTTCATATTCGACAGGGTCAGTAGTTGTTCTAAGCGTCTGGTTAAGCTTTCTGTCCATGGGAAGCATCATGTGGAAGATTCGACAAGTCGTATGGCCAAGTTCGAGAGTCTGGGTATTCTATTACGTGTGGGCAGGTTTTGGCATATCAGGACCACAGCTTTACCTCGCCGGCGCACCGGTCGTGTACAACGAGTCAATGGCAATGGGCTGTGCCTTTCTTCTGGCGGGATCGTATTTCTTGCTGAGAGGATTGGTCGACCGCCGTCATACTACAATGAATTTCGCTCTTTCCGGGATTCTCTTCGGGTCTTCAATCGGGTGCAGAGCAGAGTTGGCAATCTATCCGATAACTTTCTGCTTTCTGTATTTTGCTTGGTCCCTCACTCGGGGTGGCGAGTTCTGGTTACGGTCTAAACAACTATGTGTGTTGGCAGTACCTGTCAGCATATTTGGCACAGGT
This sequence comes from Desulfomonilaceae bacterium, assembly GCA_031082285.1. Taxonomy (GTDB): domain Bacteria; phylum Desulfobacterota; class Desulfomonilia; order Desulfomonilales; family Desulfomonilaceae; genus JAVHLK01. The sequence continues at coordinate 12,084 of JAVHLK010000019.1, read as the reverse complement.
CTGCTTACTTACAACTATCTAAGGTTTGGAAGTTTCTTTGATTTTGGGCGATCGCACCTGATGTTTCCACGCTACATTACGTACGTGCACACCATCCTGCACGGCGACTACTTCAGTCTGCGCCGAATCCCATTTCAGTTATATCATTATCTATTGGCACTCCCCGCGGTTACGGAGAAATTCCCCTACCTGAGGTACCCATTCGGAGACCTGATTTATGGTGATGTGTATATATATCTTCAACTTGCCTGTTCGATATTCATCACTACCCCTCTTCTCCTACTCTGTCTTGTCCTCCCTTGGTATTTCAAGTACCTTCCGAAAGGCCGCTCGCTTCGACTGCCGGCCATAGCCTGTCTGCTCTCATCTGTGACGACGTTGGTCATGGTCTCGACAACAGTAGGGTCCTTAGCTCGATATATGAGTGCTTTCACGCCTCTGTTGTACGTTTCAGTCTTTGGTGCTCTGGTAGGTATTGATCACAAGTTGAGGCCGGCTCTTGATCACTCCAAGGGCACGATAGGCATCCTGGCGTTGCTGTTTGCCGGCCAATTGTTCATGGGTTTGCTCTTAGGACTCACCGGCGTGGTTCAGTTCCCGCCACCGAAGTGACATCGCTCGTTTAGCCCTATTTCGCATCGTCTACATGCCTTTCTTTTGAAGAGGAATGATTTATGGGCCACCTGAAAGTAGGCATTATCTACAACAAGTTCCTCGATGCGACCGGACAGGAGAGGACGATCGGGGGAATACAAACCTACCTTTGGCATCTAGCCGCTTTGATCAACGAGCTTGGAGCAGAGCCACTGATATTCCAGTGCGCCTCTGTTCCATTTGAACGGAAGATCGGCCCTCTCGTTGTAGTCGGCGTTGCGACGGCGAATACCGTATGGAGCAACTTCCGGCGAGACCTCTATAATGCTGCCGTGTCCCGGATCGAATATGGAAAGGATATCCTTATATTTGGAGCGTATCATGACAGCGTGCCTACCCGAAATCCGAAGTGCATATCCATTCAGCACGGCCTGAGTTGGGACGCTCCTGCCCGGTTCTTTCTCAGAAGAATCCCGCTTTGGGTGCCGTTTCCAATGAACTGGAGAAAGCGTTGGGTTGCATATCGTGCGAAACGCTATTTCGAGAACTGTCCCAATCGCGTGTGCGCAGACTACAACTTTCTCAACTGGTATCGCACCCAAATACCGGATAAACCTAGTGGTAATGTGTGGGTTATCCCAAACTTCGTGGAAATACCGGAGGATTTGGAACCCGAGCTTCCACGACCGTGGAAGACCCCTGTGAGGATTATCTGTGCCCGCAGGTTCATTGAACTGAGAGGCTCTCGCCTCATGGAAATCGTAGGCGAGAACCTTCTCGCGCGTCACGCGAATATCGATCTCACCTTTGCCGGCGACGGACCGGATCTGAATCGGCTCCGAAGTCGATTTGAGAGCGATCCGCGTGTCCGGTTTATAAAGTACATGGCCCAGGAATCGGTAGCTGTCCATCTGCAATACGATATCGCAGTGATCCCATCTATCGCTTTTGAGGCCATCACCCTTTCCGCAACTGAGGCAATGGCTGCCGGGTGTGCGGTGGTCGCCACCAATGTCGGGGGGCTAACCAATGCTATTATCGATGGTTACAACGGACGCCTGGTGGAACCCGAAGCCGAGTGCTTAACCGAAGCCCTGAGTGGGCTTGTTGAAGATGACGAACAGAGATTACGACTTGGGTTGAGGGCCCGTGAAACGGCGAAGTTCGGCTTCAATTTGGAACGGTGGAAGAAGTCTTGGACAAAAGTCTTGCGCACGGTAGAGCGCATATGACAGATCAGGATAATCAAACCGCAAAGACACAAAGAAGAGAAGGCAGACAATCCACAGATTACACAGATGGACACAGATTGTAAGAATAAGAAAAGGGTCTATTGGGTCTTCTCATCTGTGTGAATCTGTGTCATCTGTGGATAAATCTTCTGTCTTCCTGTTTGTGCAATCTGTAGATTCATTCTGTTGGCTTTCTTGATCTTCGGTTTTCTTGGAACAGACATACATGTCATCTCTGGTTATCAGTGCGTGGATCCGGGCCTCGTGTTCGGTGAAGACTTCTCCAAATCGGACAACATCGACGAGAAAGCATGACGCAGCCAAGTGCTCTTTGAAGTCTCTCCCGTACCACCGAACATGACTTCCCTCTCCGAATGCCTTGAGCTTGCCTTGTCGTGAGGTGATCGTGGGATCCTCATATGTTGTGTCTGCATCTCGTACGGGTACGGTTATGAGTGCCCATCCGCCAGGCCTCAATACCCGTAACATCTCGGACATGGCTTTCCGGTCATCGGGAATATGTTCCAATACATGGCAACAGATTACTGCGTGGAATGAGGAATCAGGATGCGGGATACGGGTTATGTCGATTTTCTCCATGGCAAAGGGTTTTGCAAGGTCAGCCGAAACATAATCCAGGTTGGGAAGATTTTTCAGAACCAGTGAAAGACTCCACTCAGGGGCAAGGTGCAGTACCTTGAGATTATCATTAAAGATGTTCGTCCTTTTTTTCATAAACAGATATATGGCTCTCTCTCTGTCCTGTGACGCGCAGCCCGGGCATTGCACCAACTCGTTTGTGCGACCCCACGGCCAGAGTTCCCGAAAACGGCCTTTGCAGATTGGACATTCGAAGCCGGACCCCGCGCTGAGGAATGAGACGAGGTGCCTGGCAAGAGCACGCGCAGACTCGTGGTACTTTGGAGGGATGACTCTCTTGAACCAAGGCCATACTTTATTCAACCAATTGTAGACCGTCCACATCGTCCGATCCCCATGTCATGTTCATCGTTGCCGAGACCCAAATAAACGCCGTCAGCCTTCATCCGATGTACCGGCAATCAGAATATCAGGCCATAGAAACATAAAAGATCATGGATGGAAAGTCGAGAGAAAGGAACCCTCAACCCCGAACGTGAAATGCAACCCAGTATGATATGCGGAAGTGTCCTTATCCGATGAAGTTCAAAGAAAAATGCCTATTGTCAGTATTGCTCATCGCGTTGATGATTCGGGCGGTAATTCCGGTGGCTGCATTTGCGGCAACCGGATCTTTGTCGCTGTCTTTCCATGATGCGGACACGATAGACTACCTTAATCTAGCCCAAAGCATACTAACCTCCTCCACATTCTCCAATACTGAGGGCAACCCGGAAGTATTCAGAACACCTGGATATCCGGCACTTCTGGGTTTGGGCCTACTGGTCGGTCATGTTGAAATCGCGACTGTGATAATTCAAGTAGTTCTCAGTACCCTCACCGTTCTGTTGGTCTTTCAAATGGCTTTCACGGTGACCGGTTGTAGAGAGGCGGCTTTGATAAGTGCCTTGCTATACAGTTTTGAACCATTATCCTTCACCTATGCAAGTCTCCTCATGTCTGAGACGCTCTTCACGGCGTTGATGGCTTTGTTCATGTACTGTTTCTTGCGATTCCTGAAATCTCGGAGCGCCGGAGATCTTCTCTTTGCCGCTGTAGCTCTAACGGCATCGGCATATGTGCGGCCAATTGGATATTTTCTCATCTGGATTCTGGCTTTAGGATTGTTCATATGGGTGACGGCCAAGGTTCGTCCTGCCTTGTACGGTCTTGCGATAATCGCGTTATATCTGGTGATCTCTATGCCCGCGATAGGAGCATGGAATCTCAGGAACTATGTCCAAACGGGTTTTGGCGGATTTTCAACTTCGGGAATCTGGAACCTCTATTCCATATATGTACCTGTCTGGGAAAATATTGCTCAGGGAAAGATAATCGGATCACGTAGACTGCCGGAAAAAGAATGGCCCATTCCTCCCCATGAGGCTCCTGCCAACTATGACGTGATGAAAGCGTCGATCGCCGATTGCATCATGAAGCATCCTTGGGTGGTGTTTTCCTATGGCACGAAAACAGCTTTCAGATTCTTCCTATATCCTGGTGCCGAAAGAACGATTGGATTGTTTGGATATCGTGCTCCTCCACTCACTATCAAAGACAGAACGGGGAAGAGCTTTCTGGAGAAGAGGATGATCGATCTAAGAGATAGTCCTTCATTCTTCCTGACTGATCTGATGTTCGGTCTTTTTACGGCAACAGCAATGGTCTTGGCCGCAGTGGGACTTGTTGGCGCGCGCCTTTATAAGGAGACGGCAGGAGTGTTCTTATTGGGGATTATGTTGTACTTCACCATCACGTCTGTCGGCCCTCTTAATGTCTACAGATTCAGGCATCCCGTGATGCCCATAGTATGTACACTTGCCGGTACCGGACTGTATCTCTCCATACAGCGTTTGGTCATAAGGCGGAGATGGAAAGACACGGGTGAGACTATGAGTCACTCCGGATGACCCAAGTGTGATCCCGTGACAATGTCTTGCCTTGGCTGGAATCACTCTGCTGCTCTAGTGCGATATGATTGCGTTCGAGGAAGGACAGGAAGAGAGGCCTGAAAGGCGGAACGTCATGTCAAAGGAGAGGTTTCGACGGCAATGACTCAGTTTTTTCAAACCAGATCATGGAGCTCTCAGGCGGCGATGCCGGATCCCATCGCCCTATTCTTGCCGTCACTCAAGACCGGAGGCGCCGAAAGAGTCATGGTGGAACTCGCCAACCACTTTTCCTCACTGGGATACCCTGTTGATCTCGTGCTGGTGGAGAAGAAAGGCGACTTTCTCCGGGACGTTTCTCCCGCAGTGCATATCGTTGACCTTAAATCCAGGAGAACCCTGAATGCCCTGATCCCCTTGATCTCGTACCTTCGCAGGAGACGCCCTGCCGGTCTCATATCATCCATGGTGCATTGCAACATAGTCGCTCTCCTCGCTCGATCCCTGGCACGGGTGCAGACCCGTATCCTTATCAGGCAAGAGAACACAATGAGCCGGGCAGCCCGGAACGCCCCAACCAAGAGAGGCCGCCGGATTCCGTGGGTTGCACGGAGAATATACCCCAAGGCTGATGCCATCATCGCTGTGTCGAACGGCGTCGCACACGACTTATCGGAGTCACTCAATATACCCCGGAGAAGAATCCGAACCGTCTACAACCCGTGTGCAATAGAGAAGGTGGTTCTGTCCCGTAAACAGCCAGTTGATCATCGCTGGTTCGTTCCAGGTGCTCCCCCTGTTATTGTGTCCATGGGACGGCTTCATCCCCAGAAGGACTATGGCACTCTCCTGAAGGCTTTCCGAATCGTGAGTGCAGATCGAGAGGCTAGGTTGCTCATTATGGGTGAAGGCAATGAGCGTGACAGGCTGACTGCGCTGGCACGAGAAGTTGGCATTTCCGACTCGGTGAGCTTTCCCGGATCTTTCACTAATCCCTTCCCATATCTGGCAAGAGCCCAAGTCTTCGTGCTCTCCTCAAGGTGGGAAGGTCATCCGCTTGTCTTGGCGGAGGCCCTCGCGTGCGGGATCACTATTGTATCCACCGACTGCCCAAGCGGGCCCCAGGAAGTCCTCGAAGGTGGCCGTTACGGCATCTTGGTGCCCATGGGTGATCCTGAAGCGATCGCTCAGGGAATTATGAAGGCATTGGATTCTCCTTTTCCCCCAGAATTACTAATGAAACGAGCGGAAGAGTTCTCGGTGGACATCATAGCCCGAGAGTATCTCAATTTGTTGTTTGGATAGGCACAGCATTTCGTGAGTACGGTCGCGTTTGCGCGCACCGTCTCCCCGGCGAAGGCCGGGGCCCAGTCTACTCTTCTTTTCGTGAACCCCGACGGGGAGACGGTGCGCATCCCGCGTTCCGCGGGACCCTACGGTGTGCGATCCCGCACATCGCAAGAAGGTATTGAGCAACGTGCACAAGGTTGGACAGGTAAATCCTCGCCTCAAACGGATTCGCCGGCTCGAACTCGAGGTCTTCAAAGACGTTCTGGTCACTCCGGACAAGAACTCTCCGGAAAACGTAACCGTCGTTGAGTTGGGAGGGGGTTCCGGATACCTGGCCCGCGAAATGGCCTCCATGGGACTGTCGGTCAGATCTTTTGACCCGAATCCCAGGCAGCCCCTGGATTTTCCGGTGGAACGAGCCTACGCACACGAACTGCCCCTAGACGACTCCACAGCCGATCTTGTGGTTGGCTCACATGTGTTGGAACATCTTCCGAAGCCTTACTTAAGTTTGACCTTTCGCGAGATACGCCGAGCCCTCAAACCTTCGGGCCAGGCAATAATTGTTCTCCCTACCAGTGCGGCCATGTTTCTTACTATCCTTCTTCAACCCCTTGGAAACTTAAGGAGATTATTAATTCATCTTAAGAGACTGGTAGGTCTTGGCGGTTCCGTGAAGAAGCACCCAAGCAACAATCCGCTTGTGCCGCAAGAAGAATCCGTCGGCGTCAAGTTGGTCAAGGGTCTGACTTCACGCTGGTTGCTGCCCGCGCCTCATGGTGTCGGAAAGACTGCGTTGCATGAATTGTGGAACTGGCGTCGCTCGAGCTGGATCGCCACGTTTAATCAGTCGGGTTTCAGGGTACTTGAAGTTCGTTCAAGCGGTTTGGCTTTCTCTCTTCACCAGCTAGGGGGTGAACGCTTGTGGTCATTGCGCAGGATCCTCGGTCAACTGGGCATGAGCGGATCCATCGTATTCTTGCTCAGACCAGTGCCGAGAAGAATCGAAGGCGCGGGAACTGAGTCCAAGATGGAAGCGGGAAACGGTTACGCGTTTCCGTGATGGGAGTACCTCCTGATCCAGCTTCCGACACAAGGAGTCTGTCAAGTCGACTGTGCGTATCAAGAAGTTTCTATGATCTGGAGTTCCGTAACCAGATCGGAAGACATGTGCGTATGGAATCATTAACCTCCGCAGTGGTCAACGAATCGGATTTCCAGGCAGCCCATGAGAACGTACAGCGGCAGCTCAAACTTTTCGCCGAACTAGGGGTTCCTGTTGGAAGTGATGCAGTGATACTCGACTTCGGCTGCGGCAAAGGCAATACGGTCTATGCTTACAGGAAACTAGGTTACAAAGCTTTCGGGGTGGACATTGAACTCCGCAGCTCGTTTTTCGAGCAACTCTTGCGACAAGAGGGGCTGTGTACGCCTGATGAAGAGATCTTCCGTTCCATCACCACAGACGATCATGCCATTCCCTTTGATGCCGATTCGTTCGACTACGTGGTATCCAGCGTGGTCTTCGAGCACGTTCAGGACTATTCGCGGGCCTTATCGGAAATAAGAAGAGTCTTGAAGCAGGGAGGGAAGAGCTTTCACTCCTTCCCCTCACGATATACGCTGGTCGAACCGCATGTGCATGTTCCTTTCGCTACGGTGATACGGAACTATGCTTATTTGTACCTGTGGTTCTCTACACTGGGCAGGACTCAATTAAAAGGGCGAAGCGTGAAAGAGGCTGCATCGTCAAGCTCCGCATTTCTAAAGAATTCGACCAATTACTTGACCAAGAAACAGATCGTTCAGCACGTGAATACCCATTTCGGCAACATTGAATTTGTGGGCAAGCAACTTTGGAAGAACAGTACGGGAAGATACAAGATCCTCTACGATCTGCTATCAAAGTTCGGTTTCATAAAGGCGGTCCCACTTGCAGCATTTCTTCATAGTGCGTTTGGGAGAAGGTCCATCTTCTTCGTCAAATAGCAGAAACGGTCGTATGCGTGGCAGATCAGCCAATCCGACCCCGTTTAGCTCGCAAGGAATCGCGTTGTGAGGTGGAGCCTTCTATTTTATGGTTGTTTCAACCGGCCGTTTGCAGGAAGTCGCTTCCCGCAACCGTTTATGCCAATAGATCTGGTTGCCCCCGAATTGCTGCTTTGCGGTACGTTCCGGAACCGAAGAGAATGCGAAGCGTCGACTTTCAGCCAAATGCTATGGTCGAGATAGTGTAGTGATAAGCGCATATCAAATACTCGAACGAATCTATCACGGCTTCAAAGAGACCATGCCGTATGTTGCCGTTGGCTGGTTCCCGGCTCTGGTTGCCTTCGTTCTAGTGCCATTTGCAGTATACCTGCCCAATCAAATGGACTACGACTGGAATCTACTTCATGTCCTCCCGTTCATGATTCTAGCCGTAGTATCATTTTTCCTGCTATTTTCCCTGGCACTCTTCAAGCAGACTTGGAGAACACGAATCGCCCTGGCATTCTTCTACTTCGGTATTTACCTCGCCCTTTCCGACCTGCTGGCTCCGGTTCCTCTTGACCTCATCGAGGACCCGTCCGTCATCGACAAAGTGGCGGAGCCGATTCATTTGACGATCATTGAGTTTGCTCTTGCAGTAGGGGTGATCCTATGTGCGATAAGGATTCCTTCAGAATTCGTGCTGCGAATTGGCCCGGTGGCGGTTTTGGCATTGCTGATGGTCCAAATACTGACCGTGCTGACAAGCATCCCGACCCGCACAACAATTGCTTATGGTGGTCTAAGCAACACCGCCACCGCCTCTGAAAAGTATACGGATAAAGGAAGCTCGCCGAGAGGGAACATCTATCAAATCGTGTTCGACAGCTTCCGAACAGGTGAGTTCCTAGACATCGTAAACAATTCGAATCTAAGAGGCGTCTTTGACGGATTCACCTGTTTCGAGAACAACCGCTCTAACTACGTAGAGTCAAAGTTGTCCTATCCAAGTTATATGACCGGTACGCTTTTTGATGGCAGATCCTACGTGAGATGGTTGGATCTGGCTACAAAAAACGGGGCCGTGGAGCACTTGCACCGATACGGGTATGCGTCATGGTTTTATGTTCCTTACGTTTACTTGGCCCACAGAAATGCCCGGTCCATTACCATACGAAGGACTAAGGTTCAGGTGAGCACCGGCTTTGTTCGCATATGCATGCTGAGAATAACTCCCAGTTTTCTGCGCCATGAGTTCCAGTGGATCGGGCAAAAGGCTATCGACATGTTGCGAGGATCCTTGCACACGTCACGTGGAATCGCTGTGACTGGAAGGAAGAGCCTCAAGTTCCCAGACTTATCTCAAATCTCATTGCTGCGGGAATTCATCGAGGATGAGGCAAGGCGACCTTCGTACGATCAGTATGTGTACGTTCATGTCTTGCTGCCACATATTCCCTACAATTGGGATCCATGTTGTCGGTTCGTGGGAAATGGTTCCTACATTGAGAGCGCTCAATGTGCGGTGAAACTTATGGAAGGCTTCTTGGCAAAATTGAAGGAACTAGGACGGTACAATGACTCACTGATAGTCATTCACTCGGATCACGGCTGGGAACGAAGTGGTAGTGAACGTGAAGTCTATCCCCCACCGGAGATACCACCGAATGTAGCGGACAAGATTTCCGTTACAACTAGAGGATACCGTTCTCCGGATCAGCTGATGGAACGCACTCAGGCGCTTCTCTTGATCAAACCGCCGAATGCCGTGGGAGATTTGAAGACATCACCTGTCAACACTCAGCTGTTGGATATACCGGCGACCGTCACGGACATGGTCGGAATAACTCCAATACCTGGGAAGGGAAAATCCGTCTTCTCGCTGGACCCTCGGAGTGAAAGAGAAATCCACTTCTTCTTTGGGTTCAGGCGGATCAATGAATCAGGACGACAGGAGGTGTTCGGGAGACAGGTGAAAAAGCTTGATGTGGCACATGTTTCCAGCAACGATCGGGGCAAGATCTGGAAAATTTACCCGGATATGACCGTCCGGAGCGGAGATGAGGGGCTTCTCCAAGGATTAGTATCCGGTCTAAGGCGGCAAAGGGATTCGGGCAAAGAATGACGCGATCTTGAAGCAGACCGATTGTGGCGTTTTCGCGGATTTCTCGCCAGGCTTGGCATTGATGCAAGCAACCTGTTCATACTCAGGAAGCGCTGAACCGGAAAGTGTGGTAACCGTTCACCGCTGAGAAGAAAGAACGATCCACAAAGACACCAAGAAGAAAGGAGAAGAGAAAGACCTTATCCACAGATTACACAGATGGACACAGATTTTGAAAACCGGTCTTTCTTGTCTGTTCTACTAACCCTGAAATTCTTGTCGTGCCACGAAGAATTCTCACATTTCGGGGACATAACCCAATTTCGCCCGTAGGGGCAGGTCCCCGTGCCTGCCCAGGGCGGACACAGGGGGTCCGCCCCTACGAATTGTGTCCCCGGAATTGCGAGGACTTGGCATTTTTGGCGTTCGCTGTGCCTCTGTGGCGATTCTCTTCTGGTTGTGGCCAAAGGCCGCGCTGCGTAATCTGTGGATTGATTGCTTTCTCCTCTTCAGGCTTCATCTCATGATCCGCGTCCTGCACGTAATCAACTCTTTCGGCCGAGGGGGATCGGAAACTCAGCTCCTGCAGATACTGAAGGAATATGACCGCACGCAGTTCCACATAGAAGCGTCCACGATCGGTTCAGAGCCCGGTCTTCTCGCACATGCGGCCCGCGAACTGGGGTCCGAGATACTGTCGTGCCCCAAGTCCCCAAATCTGTTCTCTTTTTCCCGCCGCGTGGCACGCGAGATCCATGAGAAACAGTACCACATTGTTCACGCGCATTTCGATGCATGGAGCGGACCGATTTTGCGTGGTGCCGCGCAGGCCGGAGTTCCCGTGCGGATAGCTCATCTGCGGTCGTCCGGCGCGCAGGGCATGGGAGTCGCCAACACCCGGTTGGCACGGATTGGCCGCAACATCGTGGTCCGCTTGGGACGGCATTGGATCGAGCGATACGCCACGCATGTTCTCGGCGTATCAGGGGCGGCACTCGATGCGCGGTGGCCGGGTTGGCAATCAAACCCGCAACGGTTCATGGTGTGGACCGCCGGTGTGGACTGCAGGTACTTCTCACCCGGTAATACTCATAGTTCGATTCATAAAATCCCTCACCCCAACCCTCTCCCAAAGGGCGAGGGGGCAAGCGGATTTGGCGGAGTGCCGGATGTAAGGCCGATTACGAATCAATCGGCTGGATTCGACACAGTGTCAAGTCCCAACATAGTGTGCGTGGGAAACTTTTTTCTCCGGTCCAAAAGGCAAGATCTTGCCTTGCGGATCTTCTCACTGGTTCGAAAGAGCGTCCCCTCGGCGCGCCTCGTTTTTGTGGGGCACGGCACGTATGAAAAGGACTGCCGGGAGTTGGCCGAAGAACTGGGGGTGGCGGGATTCGTGGATTTCGTGGGCTTGCGCGACAGGAGGGAGGTTCTGAACCTCCTGAGAGCCGCCACGGTGTTTCTTTCCTGTTCGGAGAGCGAGGGACTTCCCAATGTTCTCCTTGAGGCGCAGGCCGTGGGAGTACCGGTGGTTGCGAGCGACATTCCGGCGAACAGAGAAGCACTTGCGCCGGATTTTCACGATTACCTGTTTCGCCACGACCGTCTTGAAAGCGCGTGCGCATACGTGTTACGATTCTTGACGGACCCTGAACTGAGAACCCGGCTTGGACGTATCGGAAGGCGGCACGTGCAGACGCATTATGATTCCACGCGTTGTCTCGCCCGGCTGGAAACGCTCTACAAGACCTTGGTACAAGATTTTATGAATACTGTTGCGTCTACGACTACCGTCCCCACAAAATGACGGGCAGGGACGCCCGTCCCACTCGCCAAGGTGGAGTGGTCCCTGTCTTTCGTAGCCCGGGCCCTCCGTGACCGGAAGACCTGGTCCCAAGTCTCTGACCTGAGAGAGAAAGCAGAATACGTGACCACAACCGTGAAATGCCGTACTTAGCCGGTGCTGTACTTACAAATGCATCTCGCTGACTATCCCCTCATTTTCTTGACCGCGTTGGCCATACCGCTCTTGGTGGATCGTACGCTGAACCACCGGATCTTTTCAGCGAATCTTCGCCATAAGATCATTCTCGGCGGATGGATCTGGCTTCTCTACGCGGTGTGTCATGAAATGATCTCCGGCACTCTGTTCGGCATCTGGTATACGGACGAAGTTCGCCACAATTTTATCGCCCGGGGTATTATGGACTTGATCGCCCGGGGAAAATGGAACGAGGTATGGGCATTTGCAGAGCCGGGCAACAGTGCGTGGCAGCTGTACCTTGCATTTCTCTACAGCTTCACTCGGATCTCCAACACCGGTTCAACCATTATAAATATGTTTTTTGCCTTTTGGGGAGGGTTG
>JAVHLK010000199.1 GCA_031082285.1 Desulfomonilaceae bacterium | reverse complement strand
CATTGAGATTGCTTTCCCGCGGGACGCGGGACTGCGCTCCTCGCAATGACAGGAGAGACCGGCGGGATCCTTGAGGAAGTGGATTAGGATTACAGCGAGATTCAAAGCGTGTCACTATATTCCCCCGTACACAAGCGAGAGGCATTTTTCGGTTGTGGCTTTCGCGGGTCGGGAGCATCAAGGATCGTACGATCGGTGGGGAAATCCCGGACAGGCCGGAATCATTCCCGATTACTCGTCGGGTCGGACCTCACGGCCGCTTCCGCCTCAGTTCGGCGGGATTTGAGGGATCTGCGTGCGTAGAACCATCAACGGAAAACGAATAGCAGTGACGCAATCGAACTATGTACCCTGGAAGGGTTACTTCGATGTGATCGGCATGGTGGACGAGTTTGTTCTGTACGAAGACGTGCAGTACACAAGGCGAGATTGGCGCAATCGGAATCGGGTGAAGACGCCTCAAGGCACCATCTGGCTTACCATACCCATATGCTCCGCGGGTCGACGCTCTCAGAGGATCTGCGATGCGCGATCGGTAGACTCACGCTGGAACAAAAGACACTGGGATACCCTGCAGCACCACTACAGGAGAGCTCGTTTCTTTACGGAGTACAAGGACGTTTTCGAGGCGCTCTACCTGGGATGTGAGGAGGTGATGCTCAGCAGAATCAACTATCGATTCTTGACCCGAATCTGTAAGCTTATGTCCATTTCCACGCCCATAACGTTTTCGTCGGATTACCGCACGTATGGAAACCGGACGGAACGGCTCGTCTCAATCTGTAAACAAGCCGGCGCAACCGAGTACGTCACGGGACCCTCGGCCAAGGCGTACCTTGAGGAAGATCTGTTCGAGCAGGAGGGTATTCGCGTCCACCATATGGATTTTTCCGGCTATCCCGAGTACGAACAGGTTCATCCGCCGTTCGAGCACGCGGTGAGCATAGTGGATCTTTTGTTCAACGAGGGTCCGCGGGCCAGGCGTTACATGAAAATCGGCCACAACGGCCGCCCAACGTCTCCCTGCTTCAATGAATCGATGGAAATCAACGGCATGCCGGAACCCGCGGCCGATTCCTTCCTCTTTGGTAAGACATCCCATTCCCGGCCCGTCTGAAGCCCGGGAAGATCCTTCTCCGAAATGGCGTTCAGCCCGCGGTCGGCAGTCTCGCTTCCGCGGGAGCCGGTCTGCCGCGTCTGCTCACGGCGGGTCTATGCGGATCAGAACAGAAGAGCCCTCATCGTCCAAAACCGATACCTTTCGGTTGCTCAGGAGGGGAGGCAGCAGCTTCTGCGGGTCGAATGAGACCGTCACTGGAGCGGTGTCTCCTGCTCGAGGTTGGACCGTCATATCAGCCTTCGAGTTCCAGGGCCACCGGAGTCGATCGCCGTCAAACCTCACCCCCCCCAGGGAATAAGCCCCTCTCCCTTGAGGACCGAGGATTCTGATCCCTTTCAGAGAATCGCGATCCGGCAGTTGCATTCGAACCCATCCGGTCCGGCCGGCACGAACGTGCGCCGTCACTGTTTCATGGTGAGCCAAAGTACCGGAACGGTCAACGGGTACAACCTCGACACGGGCATCCGCAACGAGGTCATCCACGAAGACCTCCACGGACTGCACGGTCCGTCCATCCCGCGGTTCGATTTGTGCCCACGTGACTCGGGCCATGGGGATGCGCGCGTTCACACTCAGAGTCCGGTCGGGCCTCTGCCGGTCCAAAGCCGAGTATCTAAGGCTCGGTCTTGCCTGCCACCATTCATCCTCTTCGAATCCCTCGACCCGGCGTGTCGCCACGGTGGGATTGTACAAAGCCGCATAGCGCAGATGAGGGTTGTTCAACCACTCTCCCTCGACGGGCGTTCCCCGAATTGCCGGGTAAAACACCGCACCGCGGCTCATTGCGCCGTTCACGAAGTAGAACGGCATGATTATGATGCTTTCATAGAGAACCTTGTTCTGCGGGACAGACTCCGAGAGCAGACGTTCCGGCTGTGACCTCGACAACTCGATGGACTGTCGATCCCTCATGTGTTGCGTCAGGACGACCCATCCCTCAACCCCTGACAGCACGATGTGGAGCGTGAAAGCCGCGAGTACGGTGAATGCCGCGATGGGCCAGTAAAGGGCAATCCTCGACGCCTGACCGTCGCCCTTGGCGAGACCGTATCGACGCAATACAGCCCGGCTTTGGCAAAAGGTAAACCAGGTCGCTGCACCGACTCCGCCGAAGAAAAGGGCCGACATGGGGGGAAGCATCCTCATGAACAGATCGGCTGGATGCCGCGGCAGCACGTAGAACAGGCTTGTCGCGAGAAAAACCGAGAGAATGGCGATGACTCGAAGGAGCATGGTTTGTCGCGCCGCGGACATGATGAGAAAGCCGCACACGGCCGCACCGAAGAACACGACGGGCGATCGAACGAGAGCGGGTTCCGTGCGCTTAAACTGAATCCCTATTTCAACGAGGGACTGACCCAATGCTGAAATATACCCTTGACCCGAACCGTAGGGCTCCGGTCGGAATCCCAGCATTGGACGCTCCACCGTGGCGGAAGCCACAAAAGCGGCGGTTACGATCAGCACGCACCCGATGATACCCGCCCAGGTCGTCTGCTTCTTGGGAATTCCCCACACCGTGGCGGCCATGACCGCGCCAATAACCGCGTAGATTCGTCCGATCGGATGGATCGACACCAGGACCAGGGTTCCAAGTACAAGCGTGAGCGGTGCGTCTCCCTTGCGAGCGAGAATTCCGGCCCACACGATTAGAGCGAGCGCGAGAGCGGTATTCGCAGGAACGAAGTAGTGCAGGCCGGTATTGGGAAAGATCGAAAAAGCGAGCATGGCCGTCGCGATGCCCGCAGCCGCAGGCCCCCAGAGCGCATTGATCCATAAAGCCGTTCCAAGACCCATGAGAAGTGGGGATATTTGCCATAGGAGCTTGTATGCCGTAATCGTGTCCGTCGACAGTGCTTTGGCAACCCCCAGGATCATGGCGGAAAAGAGGGGGTGATACACCTGGAAAACCCGACCTACGATCTGTGTTCGGTGGCCTACAATTGCGGGGTCCGTCCCCCGGAACGCCATCTGCGCGCGCAGGTCTTTCAGAGCCTCACAGTCCTGAAAGAAACACTCGTCCATTTGGGCCGTCTTGGTCAGGTACGCGAGAGAATCGTCCGGTTCGGGCGGCAAATCCCGCGTCCACAAACATCCCGACAGAAACGCGGCCTGGACGGTCACGTAGATGAGAAGCCCGAGGACTAGCAGCCCCTTGGACGCAAGAATCACGTGCCGGTCCCCGCATTCCCCTTCCGAAGCCGGCTTGCCAAGGGTCATTTCGCTGCTCTGTTCCTGGCTTTGTGACATGGCCGGACCGCTTCCTCATTTCCTCGAATGTGGCGGGCTCGGACTTGGTCGCGTATACGATTCCGACACAACACCCGGCGGACTCCGCATGCGATGAGGGGCGCCGCGGTCGCACGGATGGAAGACACCGAACCCCGAAGGGGGCGGGCGGAGGCCGAGGAGGAAGATCGCAGGAGCACGCTTCGCTTAAGAGCGCGAAGATTCGAGCCCGGCACCGCCACTATACGGAAGTCGCGTAAAAGGCCGTCATCAGATCGATCACCTTGTCTACGTCTTGCTCTTCCATATCCGGATAAAGCGGAAGCCTGACCAGTCCGGGAACAATTTCCTCGGTCACTTGAAGTCGCCCGCTCACTCGTCCGAATCTCCGGCCGGCTTTTGACAAATGCAGGGGAACGTAGTGTGAAGCGGCGGTGACGCCATTCCCTCTCAGGTATTCGATCAATCGCGTCCGTTGTTCACGATCCCGTGTTATCACGAAAAAAATGTGGCCGTTGCACACGACCCCATCCGGCACGTACGGGACCCGGACAACCCCGCGAGCCGCCAAAGGCTCAAGTTGTTCGCGATAACGGAAGAACAGTCGGCGTCTCTTTTCAGTTATCAGCGCCGCCGCCTCCAATTGCGCGAAAAGCAAAGACGCCGTGATCTCGCTCATGCCAAAAGCGGACCCCACGTCCTGCCAGGAATACTCCTCAACGCGACCTTGAAGGAAGCTGAGACGATCCGTTCCGTTCTCGAGCGCGATCGCCGCCCTTTCCACCAGACCTTCGTCATTGAGAAGCAACGCCCCGCCGCGTCCGGAGACGATGTTCTTGGTTTCGTGGAAACTGAGAACTCCGATATTACCGAGCGTGCCGAGAAACCTCCCTTTGTACGATGCAAGTATGCCGTGAGCCGCGTCCTCGACCACCGTGAGGCCGTGCGTTTCCGCGAATTCGAGGATCTCGTTCATTGCACACGCAACCCCGCCGTAGTGAACCGGCACGATCACGCGGGTTCGCGGAGTGATTGCGGATTCAAT
>JAVHLK010000198.1 GCA_031082285.1 Desulfomonilaceae bacterium | reverse complement strand
TCTTCTCCGGTAGGGTCCCGGCGTCCCTGCCGGGCGTCTTCGTGTCTTGGTGGTGGATGTTTCTTCTCTTTGCTTCTTCGATCCGTGTCCATCTGCGTAATCTGTGGAGAAATCTCTTCTCTTTCTCCACGGCTTGTGGCTTTGTGATCGAAACGCCCATTAAGAGGTAACAGACGTGTTGTGCAGGGAAGAACACCAGTACAAGAGGAGCACTGCCAGTTGGGAAACGGTGTTTCTTAGTTTCTGAGGGCGTTCTCCGTCTCTGTGCAGCGATACAACTTTGAGGAATGACTCGGAGCATTATCATGAGAACTCAACACACTCCAATGACCGTGCGACCGTGGCTGAATGCGCTGCTCGTCTTCGCGCTGCTGGTTGGTGTCGCGGCCGCAAGCGAAACAGCCACTCTCGACAGGCAACTCATCGAGGCGGCACAATGTGACGATCCAGCGAAAGTCAAGGCTCTTCTGGAAAAGGGTGCCTCTCCGAATGCCGAGCTGAAGGACGGCCGAACCGCACTCATGCATGCCGCTCGGGCCGGTCGCCTGAACAGTGCGCGCCTGCTCGTGGAAGCCGGTGCCGACGTCAATGCCAAGAGCGATAAAGGTGCAACGGCACTAATGCTCGTTGCCGCTTCGGGCACTCCGGAACTAGTCCAGTTCCTCATAGAAAACGGATCAGACGTCAATGCCGCTGCGATCAATGGTTTGACGCCACTAATGCTCGCTGCCGAGGGTGGCAACACAGAGTCGGCCAACCTCCTTATCAAGGACGGTGCTCACGTTGATGCGAAGGCCAAGGATGGCATGACGCCACTCATAGCAGCTGCCAAATGGGGTCACCGAGGAGTGGCCAAACTGCTCATAGATGAGGGGGCCGACCTCAACGTCAGGAGAGAAGACGGCGTTACGCCGCTAATTGCCGCTGCCTTTGACGGCCACCTGGACGTCGTGAACTTGCTTATCAATGCGGGTGCCGGCCTCAACGATGAACAAAAGGACGGGGTCACTGCCTTAATCGCAGCCGCTTACAAGGGTCACAGCGAGGTCGTGAAGCTGCTTGTCGCCAAGGGAGCAGATGTCCGATCGAGAACAAGAGATGGAGCGACCGCTCTTATGGTTGCTGCCCAAGCAGGGGAACCAGATACGGTCAGGCTGCTCATAAACAAAGGACTCGACGTCAACGCGAAGTCCCCAAATGGTACTAATCCACTTGAACTGGCTGCAAGTAAAGGCCACGTTGAGACGGTGGATCTGCTTATTGCTGAGGGAGCCGATGTCAATATTAGAGGCAAATCGGGGAGGACGCCTCTCATGATTGCAGCCCATAATGGATACCAGGAAACTGTGCGGTTGCTCATCAAGAGAGGCGCCAAAATCAACATCGAGAACCAGCACGGTCAGACGGCCCTGGTTGCCGCTGTCCAGAGCGAAGAACTGGAAGTCGCTAGGTTGCTTATCGAGAATGGCGCGTCCATCGATGTGCGAATGGGGGAGGGCGTAACGCCTTTGCTGATTGCAATCCAGACAGGGAAACAAGCGATGGCCAAACTACTCGTCGAACTGGGTGCAGATGTCAATTCCAAGCCACGCTTTGGAGGGACGCCGTTGATGGCGGCTCTTTCCGCGCGGAGGGACGACCTGGTAAGGTTGCTGCTCAAGAAAGGCGCGGACGTCAATGTTAAGACCTATGCCGGCGTGACTGCTCTGATGTCTGCAGTTGAAGCCGGGGACATCCAAATGGTTAAACTGATCGTCGAAAAAGGGGCACAGGTCAATGCCAGAACGCAGGATGGGGAGACTGCCCTCAGCCTGGCCGAGATGAGTGGTAGATCTGATGTTGTCCGATATCTCAGAAAGCATGTGGCGGATTAGTCGGAACTCCTGTCAACCCTTGGACAGTCGTTCGCTGCCGGAACCGTGGCCGCGAGCATTAGCCCGAGGCCAAACTACTGTAGGGAGAGTTATGGAGGTATTAATGGGACTGGAGAACAATAATGAGTGGCCGAGCCCCTGGAAGGATTGGGCTCTTGACGCGCTTAAGAAGGCCTTGGAAGAGGCGGGAATTAAGGTTGAGACCATTCCACCTCCCGAAGGTTCTCTCGATCTTAAACCCTCGGTCTGTGTTCCCTTGCCGGAATCAAAGCCTGAAGATCCCAAAGTTCTGATCGATTGTGGCACCATTACTTTGCCGGGAGGACTGAGACTTCCCCTCAAGTGGGCGCCAAACCAGATAGGGCCAATTAAGATTGAAATCCCTACAGAATGGGACGGTAACCTAAGACAAAACATCAAAGATTTTGAGACGCACTTAAACGACTTATTGAATCAGGTGCGGCAAAGAAGAAGGGATGTGGCCAAGATCATTGAAGCACGGCATGCCCTACAGGAGAGTATACAAAGACTGCTTGCTTGGCTAAAGGACAATGGCTACGTGGAAAACTGGGAAGCTGGACTTAGATTCGACTTTAACAGTGTGCTTCAGAACTTGGGCATCTGGCCCGAAAGTCCAGCTCGTCAGGGTTGCGCTCCTCAAGATCCGCGCGACCTTATCGATGACGCTGCATTTGATGATCTGGATCCGTTTAGGCGACCCGATCCTTTGGTGCTGGATCTGGACAACGATGGCATAGAAACCATCGGTATGAACGAGCGCGTATATTTTGACCACAACGGGGACGGATTTGCCGAACTCACGGGCTGGGCGGCTCCGGATGACGGCATGCTCGTGATGGACAGGAACGGGAACGGCGTCATTGATAATGGCACGGAATTGTTCGGTGACCAGACGCTCTTGGCGGATGGTACAAAGGCAAAGAGCGGTTTTCAGGCGTTGGCTGAACTTGACGCCAATGGAGACGGAAAGATTGACGCTGAAGATCCAGGATTCTCACAACTTCGCGTTCTCAAGTATTCGGACGACGATTCCGGACTACTGGAATGGCGCTTGTACACACTTGATGAACTTGGCATCAAGTCCATCGATTTAGACTCCACTGCCGTCTCGATTGTTGACCCGGCAGGTAATACTTTACGGAGGATCGGGAGTTTTGAACGGACAGACGGCACCACAGGACAGATGGGTGAATACGGCCTTCAGAATGACATGATGTATACCATCCCCGTTGAATGGCATGAAGTCTCCGACGACATCGCGGCCCTTCCCGACCTTCCCGGTTACGGCGTGGTGTACGATCTCCATCAAGCAATGGTCCGGGACGCGTCCGGTCTCCTGCAATCCCTCGTGGAGCAGTTCATCGCGGCGGCGGACGATACGTACGAGCGTGAACATCTGTTCGAGCAAATACTATTCAAATGGGCCGGTGGTGCGCGCATGCCTCAGGGAGAGAGCAGGCCGGCTCAACGTAGCGTCAGTACCGGCGGTGGGACCGGCAGTGCCGGCGGGAGCAGATCGGGAGCCGCGGTCAGTGTGTTTCACGGCCCGCTTCTTCAAGACAACCAGAAGTTGGCCGTGCTCGAGCACTTCATGGGCGAACCATGGCCCGGTTCAACGCTTAATTACGCCTCTTCGACCCTATTGAAAGAGGCGTATCGTCTGATATTCGAGATGATGTACGCCAACCTCATGGCCCAGACGCATCTCAAAGAACTGTACGACAAGCTTGAGTACACGTGGGATGAAGAGAAGCAGGAAATAAGGACGGATTTTACCGGGGTAATCCCTGAGATTGTGGTCGCGCTCGACGACAACCCTGAACAGGGAAGGCAACTTCTGTTGGAATTCGCTCGGTCTCTGCGCGGGATCTCGTCGTGTTCGCCGAGCTGCTACCTCACCTTCCGGGAGCACATGCTTGAGATCGACCCCGAGCTCGGTTGGGTCTTCGATACCGGGGGATTGCCCGTGTATGATGACACACGTCTCGGCATACGGACGCACTCCCCACACATTGAAGGCACGGACGGTGCTGAGGCAATATTGGGAAGCCTCACGCGTGGGGATGGATGGCTGAACGCTCTCCACGGGGATGGAGACGTCATCTATGGGACCGACCGTGACGAGCGGTTGGTGCACGGAACCGGTGATGCGGTGCTGGTCGGAGGCGGGGGCAACGATACCATCTGGGCCGGTCCTGAAAATGATATCCTTGATGGGGGCTCCGGGAATGATATCATGTATGGAGAGTCCGGGAATGATACCTACATCTTCCGCCGCGGCTCGGGCTACGACATTATCGAGGACAGAGACGCGACGCCCGGAAACATGGACACCATCTGGTTGGGAAGCAATTTGACGCCCGACGATATCGTGCTGAGGCGTCAAGGAGACAATCTCGTTCTGCGGATTATCGACACGACCGACGTGCTGACGGTCCGAAAGTTCTTTAAAGACGACGGCACGTTGTATCGCGTGGAACGCATCCAGTTCATGGACGGAACGGTCTGGGACGAAACGGACATGATCCGTGCCACATATACGGCCACCGAGGGCGACGA
>JAVHLK010000197.1 GCA_031082285.1 Desulfomonilaceae bacterium | reverse complement strand
CGCGGGAAAGCAATCTCGACGCGGAAGAAATGTGCGACCGTATTTGTGCCACAGAGCACTTAGGGTCTGTCCTGAAATAGATCTTCCATCTTTCGCGCGTACCAGCCCGGCCTTGAAAGACCGATCTGTTCTCATGCCGTCGCTCCGCGCCGGGCACGATCGTTCGCCCCCAAAGGGGCTGCTGAGAGTAGGCCGGTACTTCAGTGCCGGCTCAAGAGCCAAGCGAGCAGTTTCACGATCATTCGCCGACCGACATGGTTGTAAAACGATTGTGTTGAGACCGACTTACCTGCACTCCGAGCACGACCCGACTATCGACCCGCCGGCATTGCGGCAGACGGATTCCTCTTCCATCTTTGCTCTCATGCAATAGCCCTTAAAGCAGCAATACTTCTTGTCGGGCCTCTTTTTCTTTGGAGTCGACATCTGTCGGGAACTCCTTCTTTTCGTGACAATCAGCGCCGCGGTTCACCAATGCGTGCAGCGGGAAGCTGCGTTGCACCGAGTTTGACCGTCGGAGCGCCTGAGGCCGCGCGCGTGCCCATCATGAGGCTATCCACTCACGGGCCTCCGCTGCGCGATCGCACGAAAACGTTTTCACTTCACCGTCCGTTAGATAGGAGGTCAGCTTCATTCCCCAGTGAACCCATTTGGGGCCGCATACGGCCGCTACTTTTTCGAAACGGTCTCTGTGTCTCAAACCGAAGCTTGCGTACTCCCGTGTGGCATTTAGATCCCAGCCCTTGAAGTCCGGCGCCATGTAGAACAGAAAGCGTGCCCGTCCATGTTCCTTCATGACCGACTCAAGCGAGGGAATCAGGAGTTCGTCATAGTCGCGTCCCGTAAGCTTGCCGCTGCCTTTTACCGCCAAGACGTTATCTGCACTCTCGGGAAGAATCTCAATCATGTTCTTCACCCCTTTCCCACATCGTGACCATAATTTCATTCCTGGGAATCCACGGGTCAAGAGTTGAAAATTCCGACCTCGTTCCAGGCCCGCATCAGGGCACGCGCGGAACGCGCGTTTCCCAACGGGCCGGCGGCAAGAAATCCCCGGACGTTTTTTGCTCTCTGTGAAGGCCCATGCATCGGAAATCTTGAAGCGATCGCCTTTCGATCGTATGATGGGAGATGGGGGAACATGGTCTGGTCAGGAGGATTCAATGTGCACCGACGGCGTGAGCATGCTCATTTTTGATAATGAAGCCATCATGGAAAAGATGTCCAATCCCATCTTGGATTTTGTTCACAAACAGGTCGTGATGACCTTGTACTCGTTGCACGCGTCCAACCGATTGGATGCTTTCAGGGAACTCCTGCCGACCTACCTCTCCAAGGACCGGTCCGAATGTGAGGCCATTCTGAGGACTTTAGAGCAGGCCGGCTTGCTGACCTTGAGTTCCGACGGCATAGCTCTCACTCACCCGGTGGAACCCCAAGGCAAGGGGTGATGTCTTCAGTACCGAAGGAGAGCTCTGCTGCCTCGATCCTTCACCAGCTCCATAACCCTCCCGTACACTTCTTCAAACGGTTCGCCGCGGTTCCTGAAGTAGTGGACCTCATCCTGGATATGAGTCCGCTCCACCCCTCGAACCATGTTCAACATTTCCACATGAACCAAGGTTTCCAATCCTGCGAGATAATTGAATTTCTTTGGATTCACGTACGTATCGAAGTAGTCGCTCGTGGTTGCGATGTCCCATACGGAATGAGGCGCTCGGCACGCATCATAGGTGAGCTTCAGTCGATCACGATGGTGCTCGCGCAAGAACGCGGCCCGGCCCTTCAGGTCCCTGATGGCTTTCCCGTGTGCAGGGAGAACCAGGCCGATGCCGTCCAACCTTCCCAACTCGTCGATTGTCTGCAAGTACACGAGCAGGTCGTCTGGATGGGGAGTAATGGTGTTGAGCAATACGTCGCCGCAGATCAGCACCTTTTCATCACCGTCATCACCCACGATCAGCCCCACGCTGCCCGGTGAATGACCAGGCAGACGTCTCACTTCCAGCCCTCTCACCGGGGAGCCCTTGATGGTAAGCGGTCCGTCGCGGAAAAACGGCGCATCGACTCGAACTTGCACCCCCAGGGACTCGAGGTCCAAGCCCCTCAGCGTATCCTCCTTGATCAGCTCTTCCGGCGTCTTGGCCTGAGGCATTCCCGTAGACCTCATCTGGTCGACGCGGGAAAACCACATGTGAAGCATTCCCCATGGATTGCAGATGGCCGGAGTGTCGAGAATGTGGGTCGATACGCTTGCGGAACTCCGGCTCACCACCGCGTTCGCCATCAGGAAGTGGTCCGGATGCCCATGGGAGATCACAAGAAGATCTATGTCCGAGATCGAATATCCGGCTATCGCCAAGCCTTCAAGCAATTGTGTCTCACTGAAGTCCGGCGGAAGAAGCTCCACCTCTTTCGGCATGGGTTGATTTCGCCAATGATAGAAGAAAGCCTTTGCCAGATAGGTCGGAATTCCCGCGTCCACGAGAACGAGGGCCTCGCCGTCGATCAGGTAGAGATTCGTCGGGCCCGGTCCCACGAAGTCCGGACAAAACGTTGTAATCTCCGTAATGCGAATCTTCCCTCCCGGTAAGACGAATTGCCGGACTCTCCCGCTCTCAAGCGTGGTGGTCTTCCTCAGCTGCATCTCTTCAAGTTTCATGGGTTGCCAACCTTTCCTGCACACACGTTTGATACGGATGTTGCATTATCGGTTATAAGTGACGATCATTCAGGAAAGCAACCCCGGAGTTGCAAAGGAGGAAATGTTCATGAACAAGGGGTCATTGATAAAGAACATATCGTTTTCGGAACCACTGGTCCTTGCGAACCTCGTGGACTATGAAGAAGGCCGCGTCGTAAGCAGAACGTTCGCCCAGAACAAGTCTCTGAGCCTCACACTGTTCGCGTTCGACGAGGAGGAAGGACTGAGCTCGCATACCGCGGCAGGCGACGCGTTCGTGTATGTGCTCGACGGCGAAGCCTCCATCACGATCGGGGATCGCGACGTGGTGGTACGGGCCGGTGAAGTGGTGGTAATGCCCGCCCACGTGCCCCACGCACTCCACGCACATCAGCGTTTCAAGATGCTGCTCGTGGTGGTCAAGGGCGGCGAATAGCCCCGTCTGTGGACCCAACAACGACGATGGAGGTTCCGAGCGGGATGGTGCGGACACATGCCGTGGGGAGGGTCAATCGTACCTGCCGGTAGGGTCCGGCTCCACTCCGAAAGGGAATGCGTGCCCAATGGTCATTTTTTTCTTGCCTTGGTCCCCCAATATGCTATGAGGAGGCTACATCTTATCACCATACCGCATATGCGTACCGAGGGAAGCCTGGCGGCTTCTGATGTCCTGTCGTCGGGCTTTTCGTTTGTACGGCGCACGCCGCTCATTCGATACCGAATAATCATGGCAACATAGCAGATTTCTTAATTTACTTGTTGAATTTTTATGATCCGTTTGATACAATTATACCGTTAAGTCTTTCATATAACATTTTATTTAAGATCAAAGCGAGGTCCATCATGGAAAGGGCTATGGTTGCCGTAGTAACCGGGTTAATCCTTATTGTCGCGCTGTCGAGTCCAGTACAGGCTTGGAACACATATCCGCCGCCGAATGCCTGTGCTCCGCCATGCCCCCCTCCCTCCACACTGGTGACGAAAATGGTCCCCTGCACGAAGACGGAGATCGTCGCCGACGTGGTGCCATACGAGCAGTGCGTGCCGGTACGGAAGATCGGATACAGGACCCAGAGAGTCATGCTCAAGGGAACCCCGGTCGGCCAACCTTGCGGCATGGACCCGTGCACCAAGTGTTGCCCCCAGCCGTTCTCTCAGGTAGTCGAACAGAAGGTCCCCTACGTCTATTACGAAACCAAGAAGGTACGTTCGTACAACATTGCCTACCGACCGGTGTGCCGGCCGGTTATGCTGCCCCAAACCTATCTGGTTCAGGCTTATCCCATGTGCAAGTAGCGGATCCGCCGAAGGATTGGGCTGATACCAGACCGACCGGAGCCGTACGGACATCGTCCATCCACGAATAACCGTTGCAGCAAAGCAGCGCGTGGTTTTCCCGTGGCGTCCCGCGGAACGCGGGATGCCCTCAGTCTCCCCGGCGAAGGCCGGGGAGACGGTGCTCGTAAACGCGACCGCATTTATGCCACAGAGCACTCGGTGAGACATGGTTGTTCATACCGTACGCATGTCTCCGGCACTCTCGTGCAGCCTTCCGTCCCATGGTTCCGTTGAGGCCGCCTTGCGCTGATCTCCCGTCTTCTCCCTTCTCCACAATCAGAGAAACCCCGTTTCATCGCGCGGACCCGGTAACCGTTGATGGAGATTGACACAAATCATCTTGTGTCAGATACTGGGGCTCGTTTTCGTACAAGATCCGGGAGATATCTGATGAAGAACATTGTCGTATCCGGAGGGGCCGGGTTTATCGGCAGCCATCTGGTGGAAGCGTTGCTTGCCGCGGGAAATTCAGT
>JAVHLK010000196.1 GCA_031082285.1 Desulfomonilaceae bacterium | reverse complement strand
CAGTTTGGGTAATTCTCATCTCGGCGGGCTTTGTAGGTCTGTGGCTGCGGTTTTCGTATGGAGAGACTGCGGCGGGGTATGGATCATATGTCCCATGGGGCATCTGGATAGCTCTCTACTTCATGGGAGTGGCGATCGCAGGAGGGGCCTTTGTCTTCGGTGCGGCAGGATACATACTGGGGTGGACCGGCTTCACTGGGAAGGCGAATCTCCGAATGGCCATGGTTCTCAGTCTTGGGGCCATTCTTCCTGCCTTTATGGTTATCTGGCTCGATCTCGGCCGCATGGAACGGCTGTTCATGGTGTTCACTTCAGCGACCTTCACCAGCATGATTGCGTTCAACGCCTGGATGTACAACTCGTTTCTGGTGCTGGTAGTAGTCTGCTGGCTTCTGAGTTTCAAGAACGAATCGTTCTGGCTGAAGCCACTTCTGTGCCTGGGGGGCTTCATGTCCGTGCTTTTCCCAAGTCAGAGTGGTGTCTTTTTTGAAGCTATTGGTACCAAGGAATACTGGAACAGTCCGCTCCTTTCCATGATGTTCCTCTCTTCGGCACTGACTGCGGGCGCAGCGTCCCTCCTCGCCATTCGAGTACTTTTTCGTTTGAGAGGAGGGGAAGCCGGCGCACATGCAGCTGAAAACGACAGCGCCATACGGACTCTACGCACCATCACGGTAGCAGGTCTTGTCGTGTATCTCGCCTTTGAGTTCGCGGAGATCTCCATTGCGATCTGGAGACCCTATGCAGAGTCGAGGGCCGTTGATTTTCTCATTCGCGGTGATTACTGGTGGGTCTTCTGGATAGTCCAGCTTTTCATTGGAGCCGTCGTCCCCCTGGTTCTCTATGTGCTCACCAACAGCAGAGGAGCGTGGGCTTTGGCATCGATCCTCCTGATCCTGGGTTTTGTCGCGGCTCGAATGGGAATCCTGATTCCGGGACAGGTGGTCGGTCAAATTCCGGGGCTCGAGGAGGCTTTTCAAGATGTGAGGCTGGTCTATTCCTACCATGTCTCGTCCATGGAGTACCTAATCGGAGCACTCATGATTGCGGTCGGCATGGCCGCGTTCTTCATCGGCCGGCGGTTGAGCCTGGCCCTGGAAGCGAAATACGAGCAAGAGGCGTGAGGTGAATAATGCGTACCAAGAGAGAGAATGAAGTGACCTCCAGGAGGAACTTTCTGGCAGGCGGAGCCATGCTGGGAGCCGGCTTGCTCGTTTCGCGCGGCCATGCCGAGGCCGCAGGGCAAGAAAGCGGGAGAAACGCGGTCTTGAACAGCGCCAGACCGGATGCCGAGTACGAACAGGCCAGGCCTGAGAACATGATTCATACGGTATGCCTTCAGTGCAACACGGGATGCGGTATTCGCTGCAAGCAGCAGGATGGGGTGATAACCAAAGTGGACGGCAATCCGTACAATCCTTGGACACTGTTCCCTCACCTCGACTACGACACGCCTCTGGTTGATGCCTCGGCGGTCGACGGTTCCATTTGTCCCAAGGGACAGGCCGGACTCCAGACCGCGTACGATCCGTACCGGATTCGGAAGGTTCTGAAACGGGCCGGCACGCGCGGTGACAACAAGTGGACGTCCATACCGTTTGACCAAGCCGTCAAAGAGATCTCCGACGGCGGTAAGCTCTTCGGTCACGTCCCCGGCGAGGAGAACAGAGAAGTGGAGGGCCTGAAGAGCATCGCGGTGCTCAAGGATCCCAAGGTGTCCAAGGCGATGGCGGAGGACGTCAAGCGAATCTGGAAGGAAAAGGACAAGGACGGAAAGCAGCAGCTGGTCGAGGAGTTCAAGAAGAAGTATTCCGAACATCTGGACACGTTGATCGACCCGAACCATCCCGACCGCGGTCCCAAGAACAACCAGATCGTGTGCGCATGGGGACGGATGAAAGGCGGCCGCAAGGAACATTACAAGAGATTCAGCGACGCTCTGGGAACCGTCAACGCGCACGGCCACACGACCGTGTGCCAGGGGTCCCTGTACTTCACCTGCAAGGCGATCAGCGAACAATACGAGGAGGGAAGGTTCAGCGGCGGAAAGAAGTTCTATTGGCAGGCCGACACCGAGAACTGCCGTTTCATCCTCTTTGTGGGCGCCAACCTCTTTGAAGCCAATTACGGCCCACCGAACAGATCGGTGCGTCTCACGGGCAACCTTGTGAGCGGCCGGACCAAGATAGCCGTCGTAGACCCACGACTGAGCAAGCTGGCATCCAAGGCTTGGAAGTGGCTGCCGCTGAAACCGGGGACGGATGCGGCGCTTGCTTTGGCCATTACCCGATGGATGCTCGACAATAAGCGGTATGACGAGAAATTCCTCCGATGTGCAAACAAGGCCGCGGCAAAACAGGCGGGAGAATCGAGCTGGTGTAACGCGACCTGGCTTGTGGAGATCAAGGACGGGAAGCCCGGAAAATTCATTCGCGCGGCCGATCACGGTCTGGCGGAGGCGGAGGGACGCAAAACAGCGGAAGGCAAGGAGTACACGGAAAAATTTCTTGTCGCGATGGTAAACGGAAAGCCGGCGGTTTTCGATCCGAATGACGACAAGAATCCGGTGATCGGGGACCTGCTGGTTGACGCGGAACTCGACGACGGGACCAAAGTCAAGAGCGGGCTTCAAATCGTGTACGAATCCGCGAAGGAACACTCGATCGAGGAGTGGGCCGAGATCGCGGGCCTGGACGAACGGGCCGTGGTCGAAACGGCACGTGAACTGACCAGCTACGGAAAACGCGCGGCCGTTGATTGTCACCGGGGGCCCGCGCAGCACACGAACGGTTTCTACAATGTTCTGGCCTGGATGACCGTGAACATGCTGCTGGGAAATATCGATGCCAAAGGCGGTATGATCGCGGGCAGCTCGTACGACGCGGTCGGCAAGAAGAACAAACTCCATGAGATAGAGAAGCAACCGGGTATAATCAAATCATTCGGCATCAGCTCGATTCGCCACGGCGTGGCGTATGAAGACACCACGTTGTTCGAAGGCTATCCGGCCAAACGGAATTGGTATCCCATCAGCAGCGACGTGTACGAGGAAATCGTCCCGTCGATCGGGGACGGGTATCCCTATCCCGTAAAGGCGCTCTTCTTGTACAAGGGCGCACCGACCTACTCGCTGCCGGCAGGACACACGAACATCGAGGTGCTCTGCGACACGAAGAAGCTTCCACTGTTCGTGGCCAATGATATTCTCATTGGGACCGCGTCGATGTACGCGGATTATATCTTTCCGGATCTTTCGCACCTGGAGCGGTGGGAATTCCAGGGGAGCCATCCCAACATTCCCAACAAAGTACAGCCGGTTCGTCAACCCGCAATGGCGCCGATCCCGGAGGAAGTGACGGTGTTCGGGCAACCAGTCCCGATCTGTTTCGAGTCCATGATGATGGGGATCGCGGAGTATATGAAGCTGCCCGGGTACGGAAAGGACGGCTTTGGGAAAGGATTGGATTTCACACATCCCGACGACTTGTACATCAGGGGAGTGGCCAATCTTGCGTTCGGGGAGAAACCGGACGGATCGGAGCAGGTCCCGGATGCCGATGAACGTGAGATGCAGATCTTTCGTGACGCACGCACACACCTGCCGAAGTCCGTGTACGACGAGAAACGGTGGAGAGAAATCGCAGGGGACGAGATGTGGCCGAAGGTCGTGTACGTCCTCAATCGCGGGGGCCGTTTCGAGAATCACGCCAAGGCTTACAAGGGTGACCGGACGGCCCATCCGTGGGGCAAACTGCTGAATCTCTATCAAGAGCTGACTGCTTCCACCGTCCATTCGGGCACCGGAGAATCCAATCCGGGACATGCAGTCTTCTTGCCCATCCGGGATTACCATGGAAACGAACCGACCGAACTGCGAAAGGGCTTCGAGCTCCACTTGATCACCAACAGAACCATCGTTCACTGCAAGAGCAGGACGATTGCAGACGCGTGGCTATCGCCGTTGATGCCCGAAAACGGGCTCATGATGAACCCCGTGGACATCAAACGGCTCGGTTTACGGGACGGTCAGAAGGTGAAGGTCGTCAGTGCGACCAACACCGCGGGAGAATGGGATCTCGGCGCGGGCAACAAGAAGCCCATGGTCGGCAAGATCATTGCTACGCAAACCATGAGGCCGGGAATTATAAGCTTCGTCCTGGGCTTTGGACATTGGGCGACCGGCGCGGCCGATGTCATGGTGGACGGCGCCACCATCAAAGGCGAGGCCAGGCGCGCGACGGGTATCCATGCCAATGCCGCCATGTGGATCGATCCGGCTCTCAAGAACACCTGCATGCTCGACCCGGTCGGCGGCAGTGTGAGTTTCTATGATACGTACGTGCGTCTCGAACCGGTCGTGTAGTCGTCCGCATCGTTCGAGGTTTGCTCTCGACGGATGCGGTGTTCGCTTGCCGGCCCGGCCTTGAAAGACCGGTCTACTCTCATACCGTCCCTCCGGGACGTTCACGATCGCTTGCCCCGGCAGGGGCTATTGAGAGTAGCCCGGTACTTCAGAAATTGTCTCAAAACTCAAATGTACGCCCAAGT
>JAVHLK010000195.1:218-4672 GCA_031082285.1 Desulfomonilaceae bacterium | reverse complement strand
GCTCAAGATCGCGGAAGGCGACCGGTTCAAGCAGATGCTCAAGATCGTGAAGTAGTGCGGGGTCAGGCACGGTCCCGACACGACAAAATGCGCCGGAAAAGCCCACTCCACACGGATCTACGATGTGATGCTCTCCGGGGGTTTCATCCGGTCGGACTCGCGATGCAATCGCCCAACCGAACCGGCAATCCATATACTGTTTACATTTCCATGTTATTGATTTAACATAACTCGAGCTTCACGTGATACCGGCAATAGACCCAACACCTCACAGGAGAACCATGACAAACATCGCGTCAATGGAACCGATGATGCCCCCGGAAGGAGAGAAAGGGCTGGAAGACCTTGCCTTTGACAATGTGGGGTCAAATCTGGTTTTACCTCATGAGGAGATCCGTGGTACGGTGCCTACGGGCAGTGCCAAAAGTCTCGTACATTACGAGTACAATATCCCGGCGCCTGTCCGGTGAAACACCGGCACGTATCGGCAAGGAGTTCCATCTCGGGAATTGCGGCAGCGTAAGCAGCCGCGTGTCTCGTTATGAAGAAGACACTGACGCATGACGCCAGGCTCCGAAAGCGAGCGGGAAGGCTGGAACAGCAGTTCGTAAAAGCGTAAAACCAGACTTGACCCCATCACAGATTTTCTGAGTGCGAGTACCCGGATCTCCCCCCTCGACGGAGCATCCAAGAAATCGTATATTGTGGGTACGGAGGTGTTTGGATGATTCGAACTATCGAAGCCACAATTGATGAACAAGGGAATGTGAGACTTCTTGAACCTGTAAAATTGCCGTCTACGCGAAGGGCCCTCGTCACGATCCTGGAAGATGCGCCGTCCGTTTCGGCGAATGAAACGGCTCTCTTGAGCGAACCCGTTTTGGCCAAGGATTGGAACCGCCCGGAGGAGGACGTCGCGTGGTCGCACCTACAGCCGGAGCGGTAGTGCTTGTGCCTTTTCCCTTTTCGGATCTGTCGCAAACGAAGCTAAGACCGGCGGTTATTCTCGCTGACTCCGGCCGGGGCGATTGGATTTTGTGTCAGGTCACGAGCAATCCCTACGGGGATGCGCAAGCAGTTGAGATAACTAATGATAGTTTTGAGTCGGGCTCTCTTCGGGTAACGAGCTACGCCCGACCGGGTAAGCTCTTCACTGCCAATCAGGATCTTATGGTGTCCCAAGTGGCGGTCTTAAATGACACTTCCTTGAGAACCATCATCGAGGCGGTGGTTGATATCCTGAGCAGTGGGCTCAACACTCCCGTGCAATGAGTGGGGACTTCCGGGTACACCATACTCAATTGCTTGACACCCGTGCCGACCAGACCTGCCGGTTGGTCACGTCTTGGCTCGCCTGATTAATGGCACAACGTATTTCTCTGGAAGATGCGTGTCGGCGTCACCCATTAGAAGGCTTGAAATATTGGCATTTATGTCAGGTCCTCTCTTACCCTCATAAGCTCCGCCGCCGGACGGGACTCCTTTCCGCACCTTTGCCCAGAAGGTGGACCGCTTGTCCGGAGTGCAGGGATGCGAACATCGAATCGCGTGCCGCCTTGCTGCGACAGATCGTAGAAACGAATCCGGTCCGACTCGTCAATGAAAATGTCCCGGCCGCCGTTCCCGCGCAGCATCACATGACAGCCGGCGCTTGGATACCGAATGGATGCTCTCCGTGGCGGTAGACCATCGTGCAGTGAAATACAAGATGCAAGGATGCCCCGGCACAATTATATGTCAAGCCCGAGATGACCCCGACACCGACACAATCCCAACACTGGTTTACGGCAATCCTTGTCGATGATATATTCGGATAGGACGAGCAGTACGAGGTGTAGCAGAGGGGTTCCATGGCAGACATGGGCAATCCGCACGACCGATTCTTCAAAGAAGTTTTTTCCAGACCGGACGTGGCGGAAGACTTCTTGTTCCACTTCCTGCCTCACAACGTTTCGTGTTTGTTGCGGCCGGGCACCTTTCTATTGAGCAAGGACTCGTTCGTGGATGCGAATCTGAAGGAGTACTTTTCGGATCTGCTCTACCAGGTAGATTTCAAAGACGGAGAGCAGGGCTTCGTCTACATCTTGTTCGAGCACAAGAGCTATCCCGCACCTGATATCGCTTTTCAACTCTTGCGCTACATGACGAGGATTTGGGAGTACGCGTCCAAACGGATTAAGGATTCTTTACCGCCCGTGATTCCTGTCGTCTTGTACCATGGAAAGGTGCAGTGGAGTATTCCTCTCAACTTCGCCTCACTCTACCGGGCACCTGAATCCCTGAAAGGGAGCTTGTGGGATTTTACCTACACGTTATGCGACCTGTCGGTTTTTTCCGATGAGGAGATCAAACTGGGGGTGATGGCGAAAGTAGCATTGCTCCTGCTCAAGCATGTTCACAGTGAAGATTTGGCGGAACGACTGGTTGATATCCTTGGATTATTGCCCGCACTTACCGATCAGAGTTCGCTGAAGTTCCTGGAAACCGTAATGCGTTATCTTGGTACTGCAGCCGAAACAGTGACGATGGAAGACTGTCGTAAAGCAGTAAAGGCTACTTTTCCCGGAACAGGAGAGATATTCATGGAAAGATGGATTGAAGAGATCGCCGCGGAACGTCATCAGGAGTGGATGGCCGAAGGGTTGTCGAAGGGATTAAAGGAGGGCTTGGAGAAGGGCTTGGAGAAAGGACTAACGCAGGGTGCCGCTGCCGTAACCATTCGTCTGCTCTCGCGAAAGCTTGGGGACCTTGATACCACCGTAAGAGAGCGAATACGGCATTTGTCCTTCGAAGAATTGGAAAGACTGGGCGAGGATCTCCTTGACTTCCGGGATAAGTCGGCACTCACTGAATGGCTCGACCGGGTTGAGAAATCCCCTTAGGTCGTGTCTGACGAGGACGACGGTAGATGCCGGAGCGTGAGGCCCCCGGACAGACCGATACAAGGAAAAGAAGGACCTTCCGCGCATGGGCCGGGCCTCACATATGTATGTGTATTTTGGTCAGGTTTTCTCTTACCCTCATAAGCTCCGCCGCCGGACGGGACTCCTTTCCGCACCTTTGCCCAGAAGGTGGACCGCTTGTCCCAAGTGCAGGGATGCGAACATCGAATCGCCTGCCGCCTTCTCCCAACAGTCGCATTTGGTGTCAAATCTGGTTTTACGTCATGAGGAGATCCGTGGTACGGTGCCTATGGGCAGTGCCAAAAGTCTCGTACATTACGAGTACAATATCCCGGCGCCTGTCCGGTGAAACACCGGCACGTATCGGCAAGGAGTTCCATCTCGGGAATTGCGGCAGCGTAAGCAGCCGCGTGTCTCGTTATGAAGAAGACACTGACGCATGACGCCAGGCTCCGAAAGCGAGCGGGAAGGCTGGAACAGCAGTTGGGAAAAGCGTAAAACCAGACGTGACCCCATCCACGCATCACAAAGCATGCTAAAGTTAGGAGCAATTATGGGCACCGTTCCTTCTAAGATAGAGAAGTTATTCAATAGATTACATGAAGAAGCTATGTGGTTGCAGGCGAACTGGGCGATTTACGACCAGCTCTTCAATCGTTCGGAACTGAGGTACAAGATGGTATATGAATGCTCTGCTTTGGCGGCTTACTGCGTTCAGAATGCTCTTGAGACTGAAATCGTGATGTCCTTGAGTAGATTGACAGATGAACCAGGTTCCGGAGATGAAGAGAGGCTCTCTTTCCAGCAATTCCACGCATTCCTTGAGAAGAGTACCGAAAAGAAACTTGCCGAGAAACTTCGAAGCAAGATCAAGACTATCCGCAAAGAATGTGAGTTAATCCGGAAACACCGCAATACGCGATTAGCACATCTCAATAAGAAGATCGCGATTAAGGAAGACCCAGGTCCAGACCCTCTCCCAATTGAACACATGGAAAAAGCGATCAAAGCTTTTCAAGAGTATTTTAGTGCTTTTCAACATCATTATCAGCCCGATACAGAGTTCACATATGATATACCTGTAACATACGCAGGAGATGCTTTAATCTCCGTCTTGAAACACGGTTTGCGTCTCCGAGAGCTGATAGATGAAAAGAAACTGGCCCCTGTCGAACGACGAGGGGGTAAATGGAAAGATGTCCTCACCGAGAAGCCCAAGGTTTCACCCGCTCAGTGAATTCTCGGGACATAACACTGTTTTTCACAGCGGTCGCTTTCGTGGCTCCCAGTCGTCCCTTGTTCAAAGCGCGGCCGGTCAGCTATTAATTGGCTGCGACAGACGCCTTACCACCGCAACATCCAACACGAGCGAACCCCATCCCGTGTGACGTGGTGTGGATAGCCGGGCACGACGATGCGCGACGGACGAGCCCTGGTGCAACCCTAATTGCAGAGCCGCCGCGTCCAGAAAATCAGTAGTATGTCCCCCGATTTCGCCATGGGGCCCCCTATTTCTATGACGAGCGCGGTGAGACATGAACTGTGACCGGT
>JAVHLK010000195.1:0-208 GCA_031082285.1 Desulfomonilaceae bacterium | reverse complement strand
TATGGTTTCGTGAGAGGCACCACTCTGGTCAATGTCATTGAAACCAAATAAGCCAGGGATCCTGAAATGAGAAGCGAAATCAGCCTCCTACCTGTATTGGATTTGATCCAAGGCACTCCGTGGAACTGTATTGAGAAGAAGAAACTGTTCATGTAGAAAAAGAGAACAAGATAGGAAAGCCCGAGCAATATCCTGACCTCCAGCATAT
>JAVHLK010000194.1 GCA_031082285.1 Desulfomonilaceae bacterium | reverse complement strand
CGCGGAAAGAAATCCCCGTCCGGCGCCGGAGCTCGGGAGGATAAGAGAAGACCTTGGAAATGCCAATATGTCAAGCCTACCCCCCCGACGCACGGCGTCAACTATCCCGCTTTCCGAACATATCGTTCATCCGCAGCAGCAACGACAAGTCACCAGAGGTCTTGTAGCGCTGCTGCATGAACATCTCCCGGCCGTCCGTCTTGCCGGTTATAATGTCCATCCAAACGTCGAATGGCGATTCGACGATCAGGTCCGGTTTTTCTGATGCTCCCTCTTTTCCTTCGATTGTGCCGTTGTCGATAATCAGGTGGCAGATCCCGTCGACTTCGCCGGAAAAATTGAACTGAAGGACGGCTGCGGTGCCGGCTGCACCTTTCGAATTGAAGCCTATCGACATAATCATCAAGAAAGTGTCTATGGAATCAGGCCGCGGCATCATGCCCTTCTGAACAAATTCCCGCGGTGTTACTTGTTCCGCGATGCACGTCTTCCAGAAAGCGTTTGCCATTTTGGCTTGCCAGTCGAAATCGCCAAAGCTTTGGGTGATCCGTTCCATTGTCGTTCCGGAAACCTTCATGGACTGGACCAATTCTCGACCGGCCTGGGTCGTCGCATCGAGGATGTCATTCATTGCATTACGAAATTCAGGCTGGACCATCGCTTCAGCCGAGGGCCGGTAGATCTCAGCCATGACGTCATTGCCGAACACGGAGTTCACGTATGAGGACAGTTGGTCGAACACCGACGCTTCCGGAAAACCTGCCACTGAGAGGAAAACGGATTTGGGAAAAGGTTTCCTCAGCGGGTGGTGCGTCCGACCGTCCCGGCGTACCATGAACGGTTCTACGATCGGCAATGTCCGTTCGATAAAGGCTTTCATCTCGGCATTCACGGTGTAATGGTACAGGGGTGTGGCATACACGGCGATGTCCGCGTCCATCCATTTGGGAAAGATTTCATTGGTCATGTCATCTTTTTGCACACATATTCCAGGGGTCTTGGTCCAGCACGTGAAGCAGCCGATGCAGTATTTGATCTTCTTGTCGCGCAGGTGCACCGTTTCCACCGAAGCACCGGCTTCCACCATGCCGTTTACCAGCGCGTCCAGCATTATCCTCGTTTTGCTGGTCCCTTCACCTCTGGCACTGGAGTTGATCGCAATTATTTTCATCTCGGCCCTCCTTTCAGGTTGTGCAAATGTTGTTGGGTTTATCGGTCCCTGTGCAAATTCCACGACCGGGGCCGGATTGGGTGCTTCCGGTGCAGTTACGTCTGTAGATACAACTGCGGCTGGAGATGTCGAAGGCCCCGCGTTCCGGGCACTCTGTTTGGCGAACTTCTGCATTTGGGCCATGCTTGGCAATCCGATTCGCTTCAAGTAATGGTCCGGAAACCACATATTGAAGGGCATTCCCACACCGAGAATAAGGCTGAGCGGGACTATCGCCCGGGTGATCACCGATGGATACAGGCTCAGCACGACACAGACCGCAAACAGACCTGCCCAGGCAAACGTCATGGTCCGATTGATGCTGATGAAAGGCTGGGTGGACCAGATAGGCCCAGGCACGTATTTTTTCGCGTAATGGTTCGTGAACGGTTCCAGACCGATAAGCGGCGGCACCAGGGCAGTAAGAAACAAGCAGAGGTAAATCCCGGTGACTGCGTATTGAGTCAAGATGGGGGCGCTTGCTTTAGGCCAAAATCCCAATAAGAGCACCAGTGCAAGGAAATATAGGGTGACTGCCCAGTCAAAATAGGTTGGTTTGTCCCAATGCCACGCCAGGACCACGACACCCACACAGTAGACGAACAGGAGGCACGCTGTCAGGAATAGGACGCCGGGACTCGTTCCCAGCGAAGCCCAGACTTTGAAGAATGCGAGCGCGGGAAAAGGGGCGACATAAAGGAAGATTTGCCGGACACTACTTAGCCTTTTCATGATTGTCCTCCAGCCGCTCATTGCCCGGCGAATCGCTCGCGCCCTCTTCCATGGCATCGATCACATGCGAGATATTGCGTGCCATGTCGCTCAATGAACGAAGGCCGAATTCAAAACAGAGGTATTGAAACCTGTCCGCGCGCCCGGCCACACAAGGCCGGATCGACTCCAACCGTGCGTTCAGCTCTTTGACCGACTTAAGGTGCTTGCTTGCGACAGACTTGCGTAC
The DNA here is from genome assembly GCA_031082285.1 of Desulfomonilaceae bacterium. Classification (GTDB taxonomy): domain Bacteria; phylum Desulfobacterota; class Desulfomonilia; order Desulfomonilales; family Desulfomonilaceae; genus JAVHLK01. Next base: position 2,586 of record JAVHLK010000194.1, on the reverse strand, counting down.
TTTCGGCGGAAGGTGCGCAAAAAAGAAAAGCCTCATCAGGAAAGCGTTCTTCGGCTCCACAGGGGGCAGCGGCGATTTCAGCGAACTGAGAAACGCCTTCCGTCCTGCTTCCGTGATCGTATACACCTTCCGATTGGGTGCGCCGTCCTGGATCTCAACCTGTTTGGTGATCAGGCCGTTCTTTTCCATCTTCTTGAGCGCGGGATAGATGGAGCCGTAGCTGAGTCCTGAAAAGAACGCGAAGGATAGTGAAAAAGCCTTTTTGAGGTCGTACCCGGTCAGGCTGTGTCGCATGAGGAACCCGAGCAGGACGGATTGGATATCCATGGTGCCTCCTGTGAGTTTCGATGATATATATCTGATCGATATATGTCAAGCCAAAATTGGCGATCCGCACGGAGGAAGATTACGATGCCACGCGTGCAAGGATTGATGAGATCTTTGATGCGGAGCCGGACGCCCCGGAGGGTGATGGATTGGGAATACTCGCTTCCCTGGTGGAGACATACGAAAGCAACAATTATCCCGTAGGGATTGATCTGTCCAGCCTCAGACAAGCGGTCCATCGTCTGCACACGCGCGGAAAGGAACCCCCGTCCGGCGCGGGAGATCGAGAGGATAAGAGAAGACCTGGGGCAAATGCCAATATATCAAGCCCACTACCCTACAGTACCAGTGAGCACAGGCGCACATCATCAAGAGAAATGCCGGGGCGTGGCGCTGTCGTGTCGTGGGCGATTGACTTCATGGTTTAAGCAGTGCATATTAGTGCTGCGAATAAATACTGGGTGACGTTCTCGCACACCGGCTGATTTCGGGAACGTGACGGCAACGAAACTCAGGTAGATCTGTGGAGCGAGCAGGGGAATTCCTGTGTCGACAACAATGCCCACTGCTGATTGCCGGAGAGCGAGGTCGGCAGAGGGGCGGCATCGGGTAGGGCACACAGTTCAAGAGTGGCCTGATTTTTCGAACGCAATAGTTCAAGATATAAACAGGAGTAAGAACATGAATCACTTCATCCGCGGAATGGGCAGCGTCTTGGCCCTTGGTGGCAGGAGTGATTACTACCAAGTGTGGCAAAGACGCAGTGTCAGAGATATCATTGCAGCGAACTGGGCTCGAGTTGGAAGAACGCTTTGGTCTGCGATAGACCGGACAGCGGCAGATCAATTGCATCGCATTTATAGAGATGTCGGGCCACTATACGAAGATGCGGACGATTGGAGCAATGATCTACGGAAGCTTTTGAGAAGGGACGACAGGGCCATATCCCAAGTACTGGAAGAGATCGCGTCCGGGGGTCACGGAAGACCTGTGCCGAAAGAGAAAGCCCTTGTGCTGGCTACTCTCATTGTGGATTGTCTGGATGAGACGTGTGAGTACCATCGCTCCGGGGACGAGACCTTGCTTGATTCTAAGGACTCGGAGGTTGCGGCATGGGAAGGATGCTTGGCTGCCATAGAATCCGTGCTGGGGAGTACTGATCCCGCGAATAAACCGGAATCACCGGGTTCTGAGCCGGCCGGATTCCTTCGCAGAGAAAATGAAATATGTGTAGGAAGACCGAGATCCTCTGATGGAGGGGAGACTGGAGCGGCCCTGGAATGAGCGACACGAAAGATCACGCTGCCGGGGTAGAACTTGGTGACGACACGATCGGTTCGCGTAACCCGGAGACGGTATCTAAGGCCGACGAGTCCCGCCAATCTGATGTTGGGGAAGCCGTTCCTGAGGCCGTTCGGCGACGCATCCAGGCTATTTCCGCCCTTTTTTCGGGACCGCTTCCGCCCCCGGCAGTGCTCGAGAAATACAACCAAGCCGTGGAAAACGGGGCGGAACGCGTCTTCAAGCAGTTCGAGATCACGAGCGAACACACAAGACAGATGGATTGGTACTTGGTAAGGGCCGGTGTGCGTGAATCCGTTCTCGGGCAGATTTTCGGCTTCGCGATTGGCTTAGCGGCAATGACGGCTTCTTGCTACGCTATTTCACAGGGAGCCGAGACAGCTGCTTCGGTCATCGGAGGCACAACCGTGATTGGCCTGGTAACCGTGTTTGTCTTGGGACGCAAGTCCTCTCGCAAGGATGACGAGCGTCCCCAAAGCGACCAAAGACTGTCGAATGATACGGAGTAGGCTCGCCCCTTGTATCCCTTCTTACTTCCCTGCCGACTCATCTTCCTTACTTAGTGGATGGGGTCAAGTCTGGTTTTACGCTTTTCCCAACTGCTGTTCCAGGCTTCCCGCTCGCTTTCGGAGCCTGGCCTACAGTGTCTTCTTCATAACGAGACACGCTGCTGCTAACGCTGCCGCAATTCCCGAGATGGAACTCCTTGCCGATACGTGCCAGTGTTTCACCGGACAGGCGCCGGGATATTCTATTCGTAATGTACAAGACTTCCGGCACTGCCCATAGGCACCGTACCACGGATCCCCATGACCTAAAACCAGACTTGACCCCAAATTCACACACGTCGGAACCAACCGATCCGGCGGCGGGTTCCCAACGCAGATCTCCCGGGCGTAGAGCTGACCATTACCCATATCCTGGATCGCTGGACACCGGGAACATGTCCTATGTCGA
>JAVHLK010000193.1 GCA_031082285.1 Desulfomonilaceae bacterium | reverse complement strand
GACCGGTCTTTCAAGGCCGGGCTCGTAGGCAGGAAAGATGAAAGGTTTCTTTCGCGACAGACATTAATGGCGCCGTCTATTGAGGGCGGCGGTCCTCCACTCCCCGAGAATTTCCGGAGAATTTCGTCATGTACGGCACGACACGGTCTACCGATAAGATCAAGCAACTGGGAGGTTCGTCCACGTTGGACCATCAACGCGGAAGGCATGTCTGGTTAAGTGTCATTCCCAACGATCTGTGGCTCCACGTTCCGCGGGGCATCACGCTCTGGGAGGCCTTACGAGATACGGATATTGACCTGGAAAGCGACTGCGGGGGATTGGGGAGATGCGGCAAATGTCGGGTTTCGGTCGTCTCGGCGCTCGGGCCTCCGACGGAGGATGAGAGACGTCTGCTCACCGAAAAACAGATCTCGGAGGGAGTTCGGCTGGCATGCCGCACCGAGATCCTGGAAGACATGACCGTAGACGTGGGGGACCGAAGGCGTCCGCTGGAGCACTACCAGATACTCAAGACCGGACATCGTCCTCCCGTGACGCTGTATCCCCTTGTGTACCAGAAGACGGTTTCCCACGATCCCGACCCGACGTACGATTGGCTGTCCGACATGGACAGGATCAAGATGATACTGGGGCCCAATTACCGCGATCTCAAGCCGTCCATTCAGTGCCTGCGGTCCCTCCCGGGAAAAATGCGACGAACCGGGTTTCACGGAGTGGCGGTGATTCACGACAATACGCTGCTGGACTGGCAAGGCTGGAAAAAGCTGGGGCACCGGTACGGCCTGGCCTTTGATCTCGGTACGAGCACGCTCGTGGGCAAACTGATAAACCTTGAGAACGGCATCGAGGTGGGGGTTACGTCTCGGCTCAACAGTCAATTCAAATACGGATCCAATGTGGTGAGCCGACTGCAGTACGTCAAGGAGCGCCGTAACGGTCTTCTGACGTTGAACAAGCTCCTCGTGCAGGATCTCAACATCATTACCGGCAAGTTGTTGAAGCAGGCCGGGCTCAAAAGAGATGAGATCTATATTGCCGTGGCCGCCGGCAACACCACCATGCAGCACCTGCTGTTGCGTCTGCCGCCGTTGGGGATCGCCGAAGCTCCCTTTACTCCGGTCTTGACCGATGGACTCATTTGCCGGGCCTCCGAGGTGAACCTGAAACTTAACCGTGAAGCCCTGCTCTACGTCATGCCTACCAGATCGGGGTACATCGGCGGTGACCTCATCGCGGTGGTCCTCGCGTCGGACGCGGCCGAGCAAGACCGCGAGGTGGTGCTCGGCTTGGACCTGGGCACGAACGGCGAAATCTTCTTGGGAAACCGAGACCGGCTCCTGAGTTGCTCGGCAGCTGCGGGCCCGGCACTTGAGGGGGCCAAGATTTCCCATGGCATGATTGCTCGGACCGGAGCGATAGAAGGGGTGAGTTTCGAATCGAACCGTCTGTGTTACCGCACCATTGGGAATACCAAGCCCAAAGGCCTCTGTGGAAGCGGGCTGGTGGATCTGGTCGCGGTGCTGCTGCATTTCGGCATCATCGACGAAGAAGGATTGATCGTGCCGCCCCATTGCGAATGCGGTGAGAATCTCAGGTCCAGGGTCGTCGAGCGCAACGGCGTGTGCGATTTTCAGGTTGCCACGGAAGAGGAGAGCATGGATGGAACTCCCATCTATGTGACCCAACAGGACGTGAGGGAACTCCAATTGGCAAAGGGCGCGGTCGCGGCCGGCATCAGGATATTGATGGAGGACTTGAGAATAGGTATTGAAGACGTGGGACGCGTCTGCCTGGCAGGGGCATTGGGAAACTACCTGCATCCGCTGAGCGCGATGCGGATCGGTCTCATCCCGAGAGTGGATACGAGTATCGTCACCCCGTTGGGAAACGCCGCGAGCGCGGGAGCCTCCATGGTGCTCCTCTCCAAGGACTGCTGGAAACGGGCCGAAGATCTGTCCGACTTCATCGAGCATGTGGAGCTTTCCTCCCGGTTGGACTTCAATGACTATTTTGTTGAACATCTTGACTTTCCCACCGAAAATATGTGGTAGTGTCGATCGTACTGTCCGTTCGTGAAGCCCATCAGGTTGGAACGAGGTGGATGCCATGTTGAGCTTGTTGATCAGTTGGCTTATAGTGACCGGCGCCATCCTTCTGGCGGCATATGTCATACCGGGGGTCCGCGTCCGGAGCGTAGGATCGGCCGCGGTGGCCGCAGCGATCCTGGGGATCGTCAACCTCATCTTAAAGCCGATAGCCTTGTTTTTCGCGTTTCCTTTCATTGTGATCACCCTGGGTCTGTTCATCTTCGTGGTCAACGCATTGTTGTTCTGGCTGGCGGCCGCGGTGGCCCCGGGGTTGGACGTGAAGAACTTCTGGTCCGCGTTGCTCGGGGCATTGATCGTCAGCATCGTGTCGTACATTACCAACGCTGCTTTCTGAAGTGTCGCGCTTTGCATTTCGCCGCGATCCTAACCCGGTTTCTCAACGATCCACGGATCGGTCGTAACTGAATGCATACGTGTGAGCCAACGGATGTCGCACATGTTCACATCCAGTGAAGTGGGAGTAAGAAGTCTGCTGCATCTTCCGCAAGCGCTGCAAAATGCCGCGACGGAAAAGGATCTCCTGCGGCGTTACGAGCCCGGAGAGGTAATCGTGGGGCCCGGCAAATGGAGCGACGACATCAGATACCTGGTGTCCGGAAAGGCAAGCATCGTACTGTGCGACGACCACGAAGAGAGGGTCCCGGTGGATACGCTCGGGCCGGGCGATATCTTCGGAGAAGTGAGTTTCTTCACGGGAAGTCCCTGGCCGTCGGATTCCTTTCTTGTGGCCGACGGTCCGTGTCAGGTGCTGGAAATAGTCCGAGAAGATTTCGAGAGGATTCTGAGATCCGAACCGGACGTGACCGTTCCTCTCGTCAGGAGCCTGGCCCGCCGAATCATACGCCTGAACCGTACCCTGTTTCAGATCAAGCTCAAAAAACGGTCACTTCAATCCTTGATCAGCCGAGAGGATCACGTCTTCCCTGACTACCACATGGGAAAGCACGTGCGACAACGGGTCGCGCAACGCATGGACGAGTTGGCCAAGTCGGACGATCCCGTATTGATCGTGGGCGAGAGCGGAGTGGGCAAGGAAGGGGTGGCTCACAGCGTGTTCAGAGCCGGTCGCCATTGTCAGGAAGTTTTCCTGGCCCTGGACTTGTTGTCCACAGGTTCGGATACCAGCGACGATGGTGAGCAGGAGAACCTTCCTGCCGCGGAGCAAGAACTCACGGATCGTCAGCTCCGGCTCCTCTTCGGTTGGGAAGAACCGGCGCGGGACGGAGGGACGAAGGAAACGCCCGGTTACTTCGACCTCGCGGAAGACGGCACATTGCTCGTCAGGAGAGTCGATCGACTGACCCGGTTGTCCCAGCTGAAACTCCTCGAAGCCGTGGTGACCGCATCGTTTCGTCGTGTGGGAGGAGTGCGGCAGAAGAAGGCCAGAGTCAGATTGATGGCCACCACGAGATTGAACCCGGAGGAGGTTCCGCCCGAACGGCATCCCCTCATTCAAGCACTCAAGGACAGTGCGATCTCCATCCCTCCGCTGAGGTCTCGCCGGCGCGAGATTCCCGGCCTCATCAAGCACTACCTGGACAAACACGGCAACGAGCTTCGCCGTGACGTTGAGAAACTCCCAAAGGACACTCTCAGAGTTCTGTTGAACTACCAGTGGCCCGGCAACGATCTGGAACTGTCCAACACCTTGAAGCGGGCCGTACTCGTGTCTCAGGACGGCGTGATCAAGCCGGAGGACGTCTACTTCGATCTGAAACGGGTCGAGGGAAAGGGGAAGTTCAATCTTCTCAAGTTCAAGCCGTTGAAGCAGGCCTTCTTGAGCCCCCTCTATCCGGCAGTGTTTCAGAGCGCGGCCGTACCCTTCTTCTTGATTCTCATTGCGTTCCTGTTTTTCGGGCCGACCGACCCGATGAAGAACACCGCGGCACTCATTGCCTGGGCCGTGGGATGGCCGACCATGATCATTGCCTCATTCGTGTTTGCCCGGTTCTGGTGCTCGGTGTGTCCTATCGGAGTCATTGGGAATCTGGCCAAGAGGGTCGTTGCCTTGGAATTGCCATTTCCCGCGTTTCTCAAGAACCACAGCGATTTCTTGATTGCAGGAGCGGTGCTGGCCATCATATGGTTCGAAACCGCGACGGGGATTCGAGATTCCCCGATCAACCTGGGATTCCTGTTGCTTGCCATGCTGGTTTCGGCCGTGATCGTGAGCATGGTGTACGAGCGGCAGTCATGGTGCATGTACCTTTGCGGTCTGGGCGGGATGGTGGGGGTCCTTGCCAAGACGTCGATCCTTGAACTGAGGGCGGATCGCAATGTGTGCATCTCCCACTGTAATACCAATGAATGCTATCTCGGCAAAGAGGGTGATGACGGGTGCCCGTTCGGTCATGCCGGCCCGAGGCTCCACAGCAACAGGTTGTGTAAGCTCTGCGGCCAATGTCTTAAGGCATGTCCGCACGACGCGATATCGCTCAGCCTGCGCCTGCCGGGACGGGAAATCTGGGAGGAACGCCGACCGAAGCCGGGAACGGCATTTCTCGTCATCGGCATGATTGGTGGGTTGCTCAGCGAGATGATGAGCCGAACGAGATCCTACGAGCTGATCAAGGACTTCTTGCCGTTTCCTGAAATCGTCTCTTTTTCGCTCGTGTTTGCCGGAGTACTGATTGCGGTCAACCTGCTTCATTTGCCGGCCGTAGCCCTTTCCAGAAGAACGTGCAAGGAG
>JAVHLK010000192.1 GCA_031082285.1 Desulfomonilaceae bacterium | reverse complement strand
TACCTGGAGAGGACTTGCACCTCTCTGATTAAGTACGCTCACAGGCGCACTAGGGGCGGGTTTTACACCCGCCCGGAATCGAGCCGGCAAGAGCGGGCGGGTGTTAAACCCGCCCCTACAAAGGCGCTTTGCTATCATTCGCGACAAGATCGTTACCCCTAATGCTTTGCGTCAGGGAAATGAACGGTCATCGTGCTACGATTTCTGTATCACCCCGAGTTTTGAGACAGCCTCTTCAGTGCCGGGTGAAGAGCCGAGCGATCAGTTTCACCATCGCTCGCCGGCCGTCATAATTGTAACGATCATTCCTGGACAGGGCCCTTAGCTTCCCTTCATTCCCGGGAGCAACGTCCCCAATACTTCCTTGTACGCGCCGTACTGCTCCTCCCAGCTGAGCGCGGCTCCCCTTTTCATCGCATTACGGGCAAGACGCGTTCGTTCTCCCGGTGATTGGTACAGCTCCAGGATCCTATCTGCAAGTGCCTTCGCGTCCCCGGCAGGAACAAACGCGATGGAATCCTCCCCGTAAAGCTCTACGAGCCATGACAGTCTTGACGCAACAATGGGGAGTCCCATGTTGACCATCTCGGGGATCTTCAACGATGGGCTCACATCCATGTGGCAGTCCACAAGCGCGGGGTACAGGCCGATATTGGAGTTTATCATGACGGCCGGCATGTGCTCCAGAGGGACGGGATCGGAAAGCTCGATCAGGTCCGACACCCCCATGGAATCGGCCAGGGCGAGGCACTCATCCAGTGCCACGCCCTCGTGTTTGACCTTGGGAATCACTCTGAGCCGTACATCGGGGATCGCCTGCTCGAGGTAAGGCAGGGCCCTCACGCATGTCTCCAATCCATAACGTCGTGCCACGGTTCCCACGAACAGGATGGTGAACGGCCCTGATTGCGGATGCCGATCCACATTCTTCTCGTCCGGTTCGAACACCCGTGCGTCCGCGGCATTCATGACGATACCCACCTTGTCCGGGGGGGCTCCTTCTTCAATGAGGCTCTTGGCCGCAACGCGCGTTTCCGTGATGACATAGGTGCTGAACTTGATACAGATCCGTTCGATGGCCGTCAGGACGCGAATCAGTGGATGATCGGAGGACAAGCCCAATTTGGAGCGAGCCACCTGCGGCGTCACATCGTGAATGTTCAGGATCACCGGGCATCCTCTGAGACGGGGGAGCATCGCACAAAAGACTAAAAAGTCAGGCATGTTGTGAACATGTATGAGATCGTATCGGTTCTTGAGATCAAGTCTCGTTGTGGAGAGGAACATGAGAACAAAGGTGACGATCCATTCGAATATGAGTCCCAGCCGCTCACGGCGCCGGCGCGACACCGGCAGTGGAAAGACGCGAACGTTCGTCAAGTCGACGGGATCTTCAGGGGTGTCCGGCGCGAGGCAGATCACGTCCACCCGGTGCCCGTCCGCAGCAAGGTATTCGGCCAGGCGTCGGATTCGCGTGTCGCGTGAGTAGATGCTGTGCGTGAGCATGCAGACGCTGATGGGATTGTCTTTGCTTGATTCACGCTCAGTCTGCATGGTGCGGTGCCTCTTGACTGATGATGAAGATTCGTAAAGGTAGGGACACGTTCATTTCGACAAACCCTTCCACGCTTGCCGTCAGTCTACCACAGAAGAGGCCGCATTCCATTACGCCATTGGACGATTGTCATGGGTTGTTTTTTCACTTCCGCTATGGTACAAGGTCAAGATAAGATGGTAAAATTGAATGTTTTTTTACCGAGCCTCGATGCCGGGGTGCCCAGACGGTGATACGAGCCGGTTGGAGGCCTGCGGCGAACCGGGCGAGGACTTCTTCCCTCTGCGAAAAAGTGGCTATGAAACCATCCAAGGTTCTGGTTGTAGAAGATCATCCGATAAGCCGAAAATTGCTTCAGACCATGTTGAGCAAGAATTACCAAGCGATCGCGGCGTCGTCGGGACCGGAAGCCATTGATCTGTCTGCAAAAGAGAAACCGGACCTGATTCTTCTGGATATCGATATGCCGGGGATGGACGGTTTTCAGACATTGGAGATCCTCAAACGGGAAGTCATCGGACCGTCCGTTCCCGTTATATTTCTTACCGCACGGGAAGATACGGGAAGTAAGGAACAAGGCCTCGAGGCAGGCGCGGTCGACTACCTGACCAAACCGTACGACAGGCACGAACTATCCATCAAGGTGAAGAATCATCTTGCCTTGTACGAGGCGGGTCAAGAAATTGAAGCGAAGAATCGAATCATGGCCCGGGAAATGGAAATGGCCTCGCAGCTTCAAAGTTCCCTTTTGCCGGACCATTTTCCCGAGAGCGATCGTCTCGTGTTCTCGGTGATTTATCAACCGCTGTCCACCGCAGGAGGAGACTTCTATGACGTGGTGAAACTCCCCGACGGTCGCATCGCATTTGCACAGGTGGACGTTTCCGGTCACGGCGTGGCTTCCGCAATGATCGGCGCGATGTTCAAAATGGCCTTCCAGTCGCTTGCCGCGCTCAGAGTTTCGCCGGCCGGTTTCCTTTCGACCGTCAATGACCACATGTTCAGCGTTCTTCCCGATTCCGAATTCCTTACGGTCTTCTACGGCGTGATCGATCCGGAAACCCTGGAACTGGTGTACACTAATGCAGGACACCCCATGCCGTATCTGCATCGTCGCGGCGCGGATCGAATCGAGCAGTTGTCACATGGCGGACCGCTGATTGGGGCTTTCCCAAACATGGACTATGATGAAGGACGCACGGAACTGGCCGGTGGGGACACGATCCTTGTTTTTACCGATGGAGTGACGGAAACTCACTCCGCGGACATGCCGGATGAGTTCTACGGAGACGAGCGTTTGCAGAGCATCTTTCTCGAGAGCCTTCGGAAGGATCCCGCCGAGATCCTTCCCGCCATCCTGTCGGATCTTGAAGGCTTCCGGGGTCGGGCGGCATTTGAGGACGACATCACGTTACTGTTGATCTCGACTCGGTGAAGAGGAACCTCAACGACGTCAAGGAGAGCGGATCATGAAAATCGAAGAACGGGACGGTATCACCATCATCACCACCGATGAGAGACTGGACGCGGTGGTCGCACCCCAATTAAAGGAAGCGGTGAGCAAGCTCGCGGAACAGGCCGAGACGAAGCTGGTCATCGACCTGGAGCACACGCGGTTCATCGACAGCTCCGGTTGCGGCGCTTTGGTCGCGTCGCTGAGAGCGATTATCAAGAGCAACGGAGATATGAAGATCGCCAATCCATCGCCCCAGGCGAAGACGCTCTTCCAACTCACACGCCTCCACCGAGTCTTTGAGATTTTCGACGACATGGACGCGGCGGTAAAGTCGTTTACCTCCAGCTGACGCGGGGTATTCACAATGGACGACGAACTCTCCGTCAAAATTGAGGTTCCTGCGGAAATCATTCTCTTGAGGCCGCTCGACCATTTCGTGAGAATCCTCTTGGGACAATTACCCGCATTCTCAGGCCGAGAACAATTGATTAACAATATCGAGCTGGCATTTGACGAAGCCTTTACCAATATTCAGCGACACGCGTACAGATCGCAACACAAAGGCCCGGTTACCATAGAGATCAAGGTCGGCCCCCACAGTCTCGAGTTCAGATTCGAGGACCAAGGGCAGAGCTTCGATCCATCGTCGGTGCAGCCTCCCGATTTGGACCAACCCGCGGAGGGCGGCCTTGGGATATGGCTCATGCGCCAGGTGATGGACGAATTTCACTACCATTCGGAGGCCGACGGGAAAAACGTTCTGCGTTTAATCAAACGCTTCCCGCAACACGACGGCGACTCGGCATGACGCGCAGTTCACTCGAAGAACCATACATCGGGCAGGCCCGCTTCGGACTTTGAATGCGACGGATGAGGGCATACAATTAGGCGATTTCGACGGAGACGAATATGATACTCATAAGACAAGTGGCGGAAGAACGAGGAATCGATGAGGAGGACGTATACGAGTTACTCGAGCTTTTCGTGGAATACACCCAATCGGAGGACCTGGAGGCTCTTCGCGAAGCAATCCGGGTCGGGAATCATGTCGTCGCGCGGGAAAGGGCTCATTCGATAAAGGGAGCAGCTCTCAATCTCAAACTGTCCGAAATCGCGTCACTGGCACGGAATCTCGAGGAGAAGTGTGGATCAGCCGATCTCGAGGGGGCTGAAGACATCCTCGCGGGGATCGCAAGTGAGTTGGGTGTGGTCCGAGATTTCCTCGAGCAAAAGGGCTGACGGATCCTCGGCGAGTTTTGCGGCCGTGTTCAAAACCGCCTGCCGTGGACCACGCCCCCCCTGCCCGAGTCCGAATGCACGACGATGAGCGACGTGCCCGTCACATCGTACGAGAAATTAGACTTGACCGCGCGCGAAGCAGGAGATAAGTAAACCCTGGCGATGACAATACGATACCGAAGGGCCGTCAACGGCGCTCGACGCGAATCCGAAACGGCACGAAGGAGTATCATGAAAAGACTCGTTATTGTTTCCTGCGCGATTCTCGTCTTTTTCGCCCCCCTTCTTTATTCCGGGGGACCTTTGGCCGAGGAAGGCAAGAGCCCTCCCCCCGCGCAACCCGCGGATACGTCACAGGACAAGGCCGGCAAGACTGCGGACACGGTTTCGCAGGAATGCGACGTTGATGAGAAAGCACTGGAACTGCTCCGGCGCCGTGAAGTTCAAGAACAAGCGCTGGAACTACGCGAACGACGCAACGTGCTGGCCGGCAGTGAGAAAAGACTCCGAGAGGACCAGCGCAAGTTGCGGAACGACATGCTGAATCAGAGAATCGATCAGCAGATCACGCGAGTGGAACACGAGATTCAGAGCCTGAATCGGAAAATTCTTGAACTGGAACAGAAAAAACTGAGG
>JAVHLK010000191.1 GCA_031082285.1 Desulfomonilaceae bacterium | reverse complement strand
CTGGGAACGAGAAGAAAGTGTCTCAAGATCCCGCAATTCATGACAACACGGCACAGCCCCTCACCCTAACCCTCTCCCCCGAAGCGGGGCGAGTCCCGCGGGACGGGGGATTGCTCGGCGCATCCCCGGTTTTTGAACAGTTTCTTAGAAGACCGGCCTACGTTCATACCGTCCCTGCGGAACGTATGTACTCTGGAATACCGCCGGCGCGCTTGACCCTCCAAATGGATCGTGCTATAAGACTTCGTTTAACCACACGCTTACCAACTGGCTCGAAAGGAGGCTCGCCATGGGGGCTCTAGACTACCTGTTTTCATCCGAATCGGTGACTGAAGGTCATCCCGACAAAATTGCCGACCGAATATCAGATACCATCCTTGACCGAATCCTGGAACAGGATCCCAGGTCCAGAGTGGCCTGCGAGACTCTTGTCACAACCGGACTGGTCTTCGTAGCAGGGGAGATCACCACGCAAGCCGTGGTCGACATCCCGGGAACCGTCAGGAGAGCCGTTCGGAATATCGGTTACACCGACGCGGCCATGGGATTTGACAGCGAAACCTGTGCCGTCATCGTGACCCTGGACAAGCAGTCTCCGGATATTGCCATGGGCGTGACCGAAGGAGAGGGCATGTTTCAGGAGCAGGGTGCCGGAGACCAGGGACTCATGTTCGGGTACGCCTGCAACGAGACTCCCGAACTCATGCCCATGCCGATCAGCTTTGCTCACCGATTGACCGAGCGATTGACCAAGGTGCGCAAGGAAGGGATCCTCCGTTTTCTGAGACCCGACGGCAAGTCCCAGGTAACCGTGCGATACGAGAACGGCACGCCGAAATCGGTCCACACGATCGTCATTGCCGCCCAGCATACCCCGGATGTCACATACGACCAGATTCGGGAGGGAATCATAGACGAGGTCATCAAGAAGACCATTCCGAAAGAGTTCCTCACCGCCGACACCAGGTACCTGATAAACGCCACCGGACGTTTCGTAGTCGGAGGGCCGCTGGGCGATTGTGGATTGACCGGAAGAAAGATCATCGTTGACACCTATGGCGGCCAGGGAGCGCATGGAGGCGGAGCATTCAGTGGGAAGGACCCGTCGAAGGTCGACCGATCGGCATCCTACATGGCCCGCCACGTTGCCAAGAATATCGTGGCCGCGGGATTGGCCGACAAGTGCCTCCTTCAGGTTGCGTATGCCATCGGATATCCCGAGCCGGTATCGTTCATGGTCAATACGTATGGAACGGGTAAGATGGATGAAGAGAAGTTGTCCGCGCTGGTTGCGGAGCTCTTCAGTTTCAAACCTGCGGCTATCATCCAATACCTCGATCTGCTCAGACCGATCTATCACAAGACTTCCGCCAACGGCCACTTCGGACGTGAAGACCCGGATTTTACCTGGGAGAGCGTGCATCGAGCCGCTCAGTTGAGGGAGCGTGCCGGAATCTGACGACGACTTCAGGACACGTGAATTTCTTGGACAGTGGTACGGCCACCAAAATCAACCATCATGCCGGCAAAAGCACAACGAAAACTGAAAGTCCAAGCCTGCCGTCAGGCTCTCCGGGGCTTCTCCTCGGAGATTGGGGCTGAAGAGCGCACGATGCGGCGCAATTGCGGGGGCACCGCCATCTCACCCCCCAAAAGCCCGCCATACGTGGCCGGAAACGGCGCCGCTCCATGAAAGAGGCTTTCACAGGAACACGCAAGGAGTCTACATGAATTACGATATCAAAGACCTGTCTCTCGCCGAAGCGGGAAAGAACAGAATCGAATGGGCAGAACGGAGCATGCCGGTATTGCGGATTATACGTGACCGGTTCAGAAAAGAGAAGCCTCTCAATGGCATTGTCCTCGCTGCATGCCTTCACGTGACTACCGAAACCGCCGCCCTGGTCCAGACGCTTGCCGCAGGCGGAGCGGAAGTTCTTGTCTGCGCGTCGAATCCCCTTTCGACACAAGACGACGTCGCGGCCGCACTGGTTTCCGAGGGTTACCATGTGTACGCGATCAAAGGCGAAGACACTGAGACATACTACCGGCACATCAATGCGTGCCTCGATCCGGGTCCAAGGATTACCATGGACGACGGAGCCGACCTCGTGGGGACGATTCACGCGGAACGGCAGCATCTCGCGGAGAACCTCCTGGGAGGCACGGAAGAAACCACCACCGGAGTAATAAGACTCAAGAGCATGGCGGCCAAAGGAGTCCTGCTCTTTCCGGTGATCGCGGTGAACGATTCGGATACCAAGCATTTTTTCGATAATCGGTACGGGACAGGCCAGAGCACGATAGACGGGATTCTCAGAGCCACGAACAGGCTCCTCGCCGGAAGTATATTTGTGGTAAGCGGTTACGGGTGGTGCGGCCGCGGACTGGCCACTCGAGCGGCCGGCATGGGTGCTCGGGTGATCGTGACCGAAGTCGACCCGTTGAGGGCCCTCGAGGCGGCAATGGACGGCTATCTGGTAATGCCCATGGCCGAAGCGGTCCCCATGGCGGACTTCTTCTGCACGGTCACCGGTGATAGAAGCGTCATACGCAAAGAACATTTCGAGGGCATGAAGGACGGCGCCATCGTGTGCAACTCAGGTCATTTCAATGTGGAAATCGATATAGAATCATTAGAGAAAATGGCCGTCTCTCGAAGAGTTATCAGGGACTTCGTGGAGGAGTTTGCCCTCTCGGACGGTCGCCGAATCATTCTGTTGGGCGAAGGACGTTTGATCAATCTGGCGTCCGCGGAAGGCCATCCCTCGTCGGTGATGGACATGAGTTTCGCCAATCAGGCATTGGCCGCCGAACATCTCGTCAAGTTCGGTTCCGGACTCTCCAAGCAAGTGCATCGGCTGCCCCTGGAAATCGACGCGGAAATCGCCCGTCTGAAACTGGACTCCATGGGGATACGAATCGACACGCTGACCCCGGCGCAAGAAGAGTATCTCTCGTCTTGGGAAATGGGTACCTAAGTGCTGCAGCACAAATAGGGCGGCGCACATTGCACACACCGGAAGGTGACGGGAAGGGACGCCCGCCGCCTTTTCGGTGAAGGCCGGGGGCCGGGGCTTCTACCTGCTTTGTTAGCGCCGGCTTTCCCGCGTTCCGCGGGATATTCTTCGGGATGCCGCCATTTTCGCCCGGCAGAGACGCCGGGACGCTATCCGAGGTTTTAGGAATACGACACCGTACGTATGCCACGAGGCACCAATTGCTCCGTGTCCCAAGTACGGTGTCGAATTCATCCTATCGAACGGTGTGTTACTGCCTTTGCATTCCCGTCCTCTCCCCGGTCCGGGATTACTGTTTATTGCCGGGCGACGCGGAAGTTTCTTGACGACAATACTATATAGAGATATATTTATATTGGAGCGCCGGTGAAACGGGAGGTTTGAATTGAGCCGATCAGGGCACGTTGCACTCGTTGCCGCCTTTGTCGTGATCGCGGTTCTCCCGACATGGGTCGAGGAAGCTCGGGCGATCGGCGGACCACGCGGATTTCAGATGTTTGAGAAGCCCCTAAGAGCCAATGACTTCACGGTCGGATCATTGGACGGGCGGGTTTTCTCTCTGTCGGACCTGAAGGGCAAGGTGGTCCTGCTCAACTTCTGGCGAAGGAATTGCCCGTACTGCGTACGTGAAAAATCGTACCTCGAACATATGGTCAAGGGCTTGGACCGGCCGGACCTGCAAGTGCTCTGCGTCAACCTCTGGGACAGCCCGACGTGGATTCACCGGCGGTATGGTCGAGAAGGCGGACGCAACCTCGTGTATGCCGCCAAACCCGACCACCGCAGATGGGTGGTGGAAAACCAAGTGAGAGGACGCCTCATCGGTTACTTTGTGGTCAATGAGGCCAATGAGCCAATTTACGAAGTGAAGGGCTTCCCTTCCACGTACGTGATAGACAAGAAGGGAAGGGTGGTCGCCGCTCACATGGGACTGGCGGATTGGACGAGTCCCGACGTCAAGGAGTGGTTATTGCGTGTTCTCGGTCCCCGACCGGTCGCAAGGGACATTCAATGGGCGGACTATCAACTGCCCGAATGGTTGGATCGGCTTCTTGCACGCCACGTAACGGGAAGCCGCTCGTTTGGAAACGATCCCCTCCCGCGTGCGGGATTTACGCCCCGTCCCGGAGGCCTCGATTCGGAAGAAAAACCGGGCCGGAAGACCGGCCCTGATAGGTGGTAAGCCATGGAAGCCGGAATCCTCATAGCAATCGTCATTGGTTGGATTGTCTTGAACAAGTGGATACTTCCACGAATGGGAGTTTCGACTTGAATGTCGGCGGCATGCTCCCCCGGGGAAAAGGCAAGGGGAGAAACGGACCGCGGCGACGCACAACACAGCGTGGACAAGAAACAAAGGCAAGAGCAATGAAGTCTTCCTCGAAACCTGCCGCAAGCAATATCGAAAATTTCGACGAGATCTTTCAGGAAATCAAGAAAAGGGATTTCACTCGGGAGGCCGAGATTTTTAAGGCGCTCGGTCATCCCATCCGCCTGAAGATCGTGTACGGACTGCTCCGGATAGGTGGATGCA
Organism: Desulfomonilaceae bacterium; assembly: GCA_031082285.1. Classification (GTDB taxonomy): domain Bacteria; phylum Desulfobacterota; class Desulfomonilia; order Desulfomonilales; family Desulfomonilaceae; genus JAVHLK01. The sequence continues at coordinate 409 of JAVHLK010000191.1, read as the reverse complement.
ACGTTAAGAATATGCAGGAGTGTCTCGGGCTTCATCAGGCGACGGTGTCTCAGCACCTGATTCATCTCAAGAGCAGAGGGCTCATTTCTTCGACTCGGAACGGACTTGAGATGATCTACAGCGTTACGGAGCCTTGGGCGGAGCGTATCGTGGACATGATCGCCGAGATGGACGCGAACCGAGAGCAGGCCAAATGAGGCACTTTGCCGAAGGTTGCCCACGCGGACCCACAATGTGTTCCGGTTTCGCCTTCGTCGAAAAAAGTGGACGGGGCTATCCTGAGAACCGGATCCCGCGAGTAGGTTTTTGTCGTCCCGAATGTGTCTCCTGACGGCAACCATCCACATACGCAAAGCAAGAATTCCGTGCAGGATTTCGAGAATACGAGTACATATCCTTAATCTCTCGG
>JAVHLK010000190.1 GCA_031082285.1 Desulfomonilaceae bacterium | reverse complement strand
ACACCACCTTGCACGACGAAGACAAGAGAGAAGCCTTGCTCGAACTGAGAAACAGGGTCCGGGCAGACGCGATCGAAAAGCTTCGTGAATCGGGTTTGATCCTCGTGGCTCAGGCCAGCATGTAGGATGGGGTGAGTCTTCGAACCCCATCGTTTGTGGCCTTGACTCGATTGATGGGGTTCGAGGACTCACCCCATCCTACATACTGAGTAGGACCGGCATTCTGCCGGTCAATCCGGCGAGACGCCGGTGCTGCTGATTTGCCGGTCAAACCGGCGAGGACGCCGGTGCTGCCGATTTGCAGACTCTTATTCAGAGGAGGACGGATTGAGCTCGAACACCACCTTGCACGACGAAGACAAGAGAGAAGCCTTGCTCGAACTGAGAAACAGAGTCCGGGCAGACGCGATCGAAAAGCTTCGTGAATCGGGTTTGATCCTCGTGGCTCAGGCCAGCATGTAGGATGGGGTGAGTCTTCGAACCCCATCGTTTGTGGCCTTGACTCGATTGATGGGGTTCGAGGACTCACCCCATCCTACATACCGGTGGCCGGCCTGGGAACGAGATGATTAGTTTTGAGGTGCGAAATGGACGAAACAAAACGACGGAGAATCATTGAAAGAAGAAACCAGATTCGGAGAGAAGCCATCGAAAAACTTCGTGAATCGGGTTTGATCCTCGTGGCTCAGGCCAGTGACATCAAGATTCAAGTGATCGCGGACCGCGTCGAATGGAGCTACATTGACGGCACACTGACCTATGTGATCGACGGTACGGACATTTCCGACGCGGTGCGAGGTTTGAATGTACAGATAAGACCCGGGGACTTCCCCACCGACACGATCATCCTCCGGCAGAAGCCCGTCTTGGTGCGGGGCCGCAAAAGCGATGCGGAGTGACGGATCGTGTACTGGAAGATTGGAAACCGGCGTACTGCACTCGTGACCATACCCCTGTATACGGTCGGTAACGAGTTGGCTTTCTCCATTACCCTGGTGACGGAGAGCGAGGAAGAGATCGATGCCGCGTACTTGTTCACTCCGCAGCCTTCCTGCGCGGGGCTGCTCCAGGCCAGGCGCGCGGGGGACGAGAGCTACTCCGCGGTCATGGGACCGTTCGACGCGAACTGTCTGCTCGGTCGTCTTCGCCCTGAGTCGGAAGTGACCGTGGATTTCCTTGTTCACTATCCCCACGGCACCGCGGACGGATACGCGATCGTTCCGGTGGCGATCGGATGGGGAGCGGCCGCGGTGCCCGTAAACCCTTACTTCATGAGGGATTGGCCGGCCGTGTGGCACGACGATTGGCCCCACCTGTGGCGTGAGGATTTCTGAATCGTGTTTCTCATGGTCCGTCGCCGCGGCTTCATGGCGCAAAGACGGTGACACATTCTGTTCCCGTTACCGAGTCGTAGGCCCAGTAGGACCGGCATTCTGCCGGTCAAACCGGCGAGACGCCGGTCCTACCAAAGCACGGAAGTTCCTTTCTCGTTCCCGTGCTCCGCCTGGGAATGCCTGTCCCCCGGGCTCTGCCGGGGCTGCGGCCCGGAGTCCACGCGGACTTTCATGGTCAGTTGTGATCGCCCCGATCATGGAGGTTTACCCGAAAATCCCCCCTTGCCCCCCTTTTTCTAAGGGGGGAACTGTGGCCCGAGCACCGAAGGATTTTTCTTATCGTAAATGCAACGATCGAAAGGCAGATACATGGCGATATCGGCGACCTGCGTGTCCGAAGAGCAATTTGCGGTGTCGGGAGACAGGAGGGGAAACCTTCCGGCGACGGTGCGGGTCAGGTTCCTCATGGGGGCGGACGGCACGCGTGAAGGTACGGTGGACGCGGCGTCATACGACGGAGGCACGGACCACACCGTCGTGACCATAGCGGAACCCGTCCTTACGGAGAATCTCACACATATCCAGCTGGCATCGGTCTATGCCGACGACGACAATTCTTCATCCAATCTTCCTCCTCATCGTCATACGAGTGCCGCGAGCGGCGGTGCGATTCCCGCGGCCTCGGTTTCTCAAGCGGAGATCGATCTGGTTCAATCGTTTCCCATTCCCACCGAGGCAGACCGGAAGAAATTCCTGCGGGTCAATGCCGCCGGCGACGGCCATGAGCTTTTTGACTTGATGGCCGTGGAGACGGGGCCGGGCGAATACTCACGCCTGGCCAACAGCGTGGTCGCGGTGAACGGTCAAGCGGACGAGCTTGGGGCGAAGCTCCTGTCGGGAACGGCCAATCAGGTGACGATCGCCCACTCGGACGTCGAAATCATCCTCGGTACGCCCCAGGACATCAACACGCAGAGTGTTCCCGAATTTGCAGGCATTACCCTCTCGGGGCTTACGGGTATTCTCGAGGGCAACGGAGCGTCGGCAGTCGGAGTGGTTGCCGCATCGGGCGCACTCCAGGTCTTGCGGAGGAATGCCGCGGGCGACGGGTACGAATTCGCGGCGATCCTGTTGAAGGACGTGACGGATGTCGACGATGCCGTGAGCGACTCAGCAGCGGAAGGCGACCTGCTCTGCTTCGATGGTGCTCAATGGACCCGATTGGCTCGCGGCGGCGACGGCGCATCTCTCCGATTGTCAAGCGGGACGCCTTCATGGATTACGACGCTCCTCAAAGACCTGGGCGACGTGGAACCCGGCGTGTCGGATCATATGGCCGCGGGCGACCTCCTTGTGGTGAACTCCGGGCCTACTCTGGACCGTCTCCCAATCGGGAGCAATCCGGACGGCAGCGTGTTGCAGCTTTCCTCTGGAGCACCCTCTTGGGAGGAAATCGATGGAGACAGACTCGATATCGACTGGAATCCCGTCAACTATGTCCCGGATGCGTCAATCGCGGAGGCTGACGATGTGGACCACCTGGCCGCACACCTCAAAGGCATTGACGCGGCAATCGGCGGATACGTGGGCGGCGGCGAGGCCAATACCGCAAGCAACCACGGGGGCGGAGTCGGCGTATTCAAACAGAAGGCCGGAGTCGATTTACAATTGAGGACGTTGAGCACCCACCAGTTCTCGCAGGACAACGACGTGGTGTCCGTTGCCGCGACCATGGTGAGTCCCGACTATACGCCGCCCGCGGTCAAATACAAGGATTCGAGCACGATCGTCGTTCCCGCAGGTCGGTACTATCGGGCAGGTTGGCGGCTCGACGGGCAATATCAGGGCCTGGTCGACATGGCCTCCTACTGGGACGTCCACACCTCGTTCGACGTCGACGTCAAGGATCCCGCGAACATGGTGGGCGGCGAAACATCCGACGCATGGTATTCGATTTTCATGATCGCGGCTGGCGGAGTGATGGTCCTACCGTTCATCAGGGCGGATGCCGCGGCCTATGCATCCGGATATACGCAGATCTTTCCGGCCGACCATAATGACGGCACCACGGACAACGCGACGTTTGTGAATGCCGATGACTGCTTCAACGACTATCGGCTCGTGTTGCTTACCATGGGAACGCACCACGGGAAGGTGTACACCATCGCGGATACGATGAACGGGGCCACGGACTCGCTCAACATCGGCGGTGACGTGAGCGGCGAGATCCAGGCCACGGAATGGTTGCAGATGATCCCTCCCGAAGGAACACCGTGCCTGTACCTGGGGTGCATCAGGCTCCAGAGCGACGGCACCTTGAAGCGGTTTCACAAGACCGGGTGGCAATACCTGTACGACCCCTACGTTGAGGTGGCGGGAAACGGGGCCGTATCACCGGGCAATACGGAAATCGGCCGTGCGGTTCCACCGACCGCGGCGACTTTAGCCTTCAGCTTCTACGCGGGCCAAAGCGGGGGCTACGGCATTGCGTCGATCGACCTTCAGATAGCATACGGGCTTGACGGAGGCATGATGCCCACGGGCAAAGGCTACTTGAACATCGACACGTGGGATTCGTACAAACGGTACACGGCCACGTTCCCGGGGTTGCCCGTGACGGCCGTGTCCAAGCTGCGGAATTGCGCCCGCGGGTGGTCCAATGTACCCAACCCCGATGCCTGGGTCGGCTGCGATTTCGCCAGACTGTTCTTCTGGGGCTTCGGAGAATAGTCATGTCCCCTTCCGATCTCAAGGACATGCTGGATACCGTCGGATCTCACGGTCTGTTCGTGACCTTCGTGGTCCTCCCGGGCCTTGCGCTCGGCGCGTTTCTCGCGTTCGCGTATGTCAAGTCGCTGGCCCTGCGCGTGTACGACCTGTTCGAGAAAGCCGAGACCCACGCGTCTCAGTTCGAGACGACAATCGCGGAAATTCGGGAAGCCGTCGCGCGGTTCGACAAAGGTTTCGGCAAGCACCTGGAGGATACGGAACGACTCACTAACGAAGATCTCTGGAGAACTTGTCGGATCGACACATGCCCTCACCTGCCGAAATTCTTCGAGCGTCTGGACGTGATTGCCGAGGAAACGGGGAACTTTGCCGAGGCCGCGAAGATCTCCCGAGAGCAGACCGGAAAATTGATACAAATTCTCATGCGGCGCCTGGACGACCTTTTCGTGCAGCAAATCGTCCTGTTGCGCCGGAACGGCTGCGACAAGTGAGGACTCATGAACGCTCGACGTATGTGGGCTGATGCCTGCTCCGTGAAGGTACCCGACAAGACTCGACGAGAGATCCTGCGGGAACACGAGCAATTGAAGAATCGTATCCGGGAAGAGACCGGATGCGACGCATTCGATGCACACCTGCGGGCTTGGGCACGTCTGTTCGCGTACGAGTGCGACGGGATGCCCGGTTCGCTCTGAGGAGAACTCATGTCCGAGAGGGAGCGGATTTTGCACACGATCAAGGCCCATCTCAGGGAAATTCCGGGAATGGCCGTGGTCACCAGGAGCCTGCGAAAGGCCGCGTCCGTCAATGAGATGCCTTCGGTCGCCCTGATCGATCTGGGGGACAAGACGGTCGGGGAACCTTTCGGTCCGCTGGTGACGAAACTGGCACGCATAAAACTTTCCGTCGTGTATCACGGCACCTCGGAGGAAAAAGCCCCGGAGGAAATAGGGTCCTTTTCGGACGACATCCGCGGGGTGATGCTCGGCGACGAGCTGAGGCACGCCATCGGAACGACCGTCAGGGCATGCTTGTACGAGACGAGCGTCTCGGAGATTTTCTATCCCCGAGAGACATCGGGAAAGATAGTTCGGCAGGAGATCGATTTTGAGGTCATGTATGTGGCGGATCTTGGGACGATATAGAGGATCGCCCTCCGAAGGGTAGGTTCTCGCGGAGGATGACGGTTTTGCTCAAGATCGACCGGCAGGATGCCGGTCCTACCGGAGAGGATCGGGAGGAACTCGATGAATGAATTGAACCGATTGTTCCTTCTCGTTCCCGGGCTCCGCTCTGAGCATTACCCATATCCTGGGTCGCCGACACCGTTCTCATGCCCTGAAAGGGCATACTATGAATAGCCATGGGTTTCAACC
>JAVHLK010000018.1:61358-66555 GCA_031082285.1 Desulfomonilaceae bacterium | reverse complement strand
CGGATGGGCGGGGACGCAGATCCCGCCGAGTTCGTGGACCGCGTTGACGAGCCTGGAGAGATTCGGGTAGCCGCGTCTGCCCCACCGGTTCCACGAATCGTCCGGAACGCCGTACACCAGCACATGCCCCGCATCGGAAGACACTTCAACCCCTCTCAGGACCAGAAAACCCTCGGGGTGATTCATTCGTTCAACGGGTGCTGATGCTTCCATCGAGTGGTGTTCGGTGAAACAGACGCCGTCCAACCCAAGTTCGCATGCTCGGCGGATCAACGCATCGGGTTCAAGATGGTTGTCGTGGGAGTACACGCTGTGGCAGTGCAGATCGATGATCATGAGGTCTTCACCAACGCAGAGAGTGCGCCTGTACGGCGGACTCGCCAAACGACGAGGGCGATGGAGCGCCCACGCACGGGACTTGGGGCCGGAGCCGGCGGAATCTGCGCGTCTGAAGCCGCGGTTCGCAGGCAACCGTCCGCGCGTCCTCAACCACTATACTTTACCGTGACAAAAAGGCAAGCCGTGGAGTATGATGCAATGCGGGCGTTCGTCATGCGGTACAAGGAATGAACTGCGCGTAACGGACGAACGGCATCTCGCGCAGAACGCGGGATTCCCATGATGTAGGGGCGGACCCCCGTGTCCGCCTTGGGCAGGCACAGGGGCCTGCCCCTACAGTAGCCCGGGCCTCCGTGCCCGGAAAGCGCTGGTTCCGGATATCAGACTCGGTAACGGGAGCAGAATGTGTCACCGAATTGAAGCAACGCAGTACTAAGTTTCGGAAACGGTCCGGGAACCGGGATGCGAGCGTCGCGTCCGGCATCTCCTCCATGTGGTCAAGCTCTTGGAAGCGCTCGTTTTTTCTCACCGATCATGTGGGAACGCTCAAGACACGGAGACTATTATGATCGAGTACACTATTCATCCATTGGCCGTCGGTTTCAACGAGACCGATCAGGGGATACTGACCTATCAACGTTTCTACGGCAAACGGATCATTCTTCCCATCTACACCTTCGCGCTGACCGGCGGCGACAAGAAGATCCTGGTCGACACGGGTATCGAGGAATTCATGGCGCCTCCGGACCTCGAGGAGCGAGTCGGGTTTCCCGTCCTCGCATTCGAAGAAGCATTGGAACGGATCGGCTGGACCGCGGAAGAGGTAGATATCATTATTCATACTCATCTTCACAACGACCACTGCGAAAACGACTCGCTCTGTTCCAATGCCAAGGTGTACGTTCAGAAAGCCGAACTGGATTTCTTCAGGAATCCTCATCCCATCGATCACCGGTACTATGAGGATGTTCTTGACGGCGTGGACATAGTCGTAGTCGAGGGAGACGCACACATTATCGACGGCATAGACGTCATGTTCACACCCGGCCATACTCCCGGCGGGCAGTCCGTGGTGGTGAACACTTCCCAAGGGAAAGCCGTGATTACCGGACTGTGCTGCAACGCGGAGAACTTCCCCCAAGGGGGAGGGGTCATTTGCCCCGGAGTGCTCATCAACGCGATAGACGCATATGACAGTATGGTGCGGATTCGCGAGACCGCGGACATCATCGTCCCTATTCACGATTTGGAGATCGGACGGATGCAATCAATACCGTCGTCCCAAGACCGAGGGACATGACCGGAAGGCGTGGCACGGACCGCGTTGAAACGGAGAACAATCAATGACCTCGCCCTGTTATCGCCATGCCGATCGAGAAGGACGCTTCTTCTGCCAAAAGGACATGAAGTACATGTGCGAAGAGTGCGCCTGTTGCCACAGCCCGCGCGTCTATTGTCAGTACCGAACGGCTTGTATGATCGATCTCCTTACCAGGGAAGGCGACCTCGAGGCATGTGACGAGAAGCCCCGTCGCTCTCAAATACGGTAATCCTCCGCCGCGCGAGACGCCGGCGGCCGCCCCTCGGAAAAACATCTCATTTTGGGGGTGACAAACGGGAAGGCAGTGCTTATATACGTTGCTTGATGTTGGGGTGTGGGCGCTCATCGCGCGGGATACTCAATAGACCGCCGTGACATGGAGAATCTCATCCCACGGAAGGCCGGCAGCAATGAAGGGGGAGCGTATCGTTGTCTTCCGGTTTCCGAGGCTCATCTCAAGACTACGTTTTTTGGGTTTACCGATGACCAAACGTGATTACTATGAAGTGCTGGCGGTTTCCAAGACCGCGAACGCGGACGAGATAAAGAAGTCCTACCGCAAGTTGGCTCTGCAGTATCATCCGGATCGAAATAGGGGCGACAAAGAGGCTGAGGAGAAGTTCAAGGAAGCCGCGGAAGCGTACGAGGTTCTCAGCGATCCGAACAAACGCGAGTTGTACGATCGCTTCGGGCATGCGGGCCTCCAGCAGACCGGGTTCACCGGGTTCCGGGACTTCGACGACATATTCTCTTCGTTCGGAGACATCTTTGAGGAGTTCTTCGGTTTCGGCGCCGGCAGAGGCCGGAGGAGCCGGGCACGCCGCGGAGCGGATCTTCGGTACGATCTCACCATTGAATTCATGGATGCCGTTTTCGGAAAGGAAACGGAGATTGAAGTGTCCCGCCACGAAATCTGTCGTGATTGCGAGGGACTGGGGACTGAGGGCGGCGTTCAGCCGGCCGTCTGTAACACATGCGGAGGTCGCGGACAGGTCACTCGCTCCCAGGGCTTCTTTTCCATAAGCACCACGTGCCCGACATGTCAGGGCAGCGGCACCGTTATTACCGATCCGTGCCGCACGTGTCGGGGAGTGGGCAGAGTCCTCATCACAAAGAAACTGTCTCTGAAAATCCCCGCCGGAGTGGAGAACGGGTCCCGCCTCAGACTCCAGGGGGAAGGGGAGCCGGGCGATGCCGGCGCGCTGCCGGGAGACCTTTATGTATTCATCCATGTGCAGCCCCACGAGAAGTTCCGGCGCCAGGAGGACGACATAGTCGTTGCCGTTCCGATTACGTACGCCGTCGCGGCCCTTGGCGGGGAGATCGAGATCCCCACGCTGGAAGGCGACGATGTTCTGGAAATACCAGGGGGCACGCAGAGCGGCCAGGACTTCCGCGTTGCAGGAAAGGGCGTTCCCCACTTGAGAGGCCGGGGACGGGGCGATCTTGTGGTGGTGACCTATATCGAGACCCCCACGAAACTCGGCAAAGACCAGGAGGATCTGCTGAGGCGGTTGGCGGAACTTGAAGGCGCCAAGGTAAACCCGAAGAAGAAGGGATTCTTCTCCCGGAAGAAATGATTCCGGCGGTTCTCACGAGTGAAGACAATTGCAGGGGCGGACCTGTGTGTCCGCCCCCATGCTTTGCCTATCCGGTAGCGACCCGTCCCGCGTTCTGCGCGGGATGCCGGGCGTTGTTCACGAACGAAGAATTACCGGCACGGAGGCCGGCGCTACCGAAGAGGGTAGCCCTCACCGCGTCCGGTGGCGACCCGTCCCGCATTCTGCGCCCGATGCCGGGCGCGGTCATTCATTCTGCCGATTGAGAGCACCATTTTGACTACACAATCAGATACAATCATAGTCCTCGGCGTAGGCAATATTCTCCTCAAGGATGAAGGCGTCGGCGTCAAGGTCGTGGAAGAACTGCAACGTCGGTACGATTTCCCCGACCACGTGAAGGTCGTCGATGGCGGCACCCAGGGGCTCTGGCTGATGGCAACGCTCCAGGAAGCGCGGCATCTCATTGTCGTGGATGCGGTCAGAGGCGGGGGGCCGCCGGGGACTCTGTATCGTCTCGAAAAGGAAGATCTGCCCACGGGGCTGAGAGCCAAGCAGTCCGCTCACGACAGCGACCTGGTGGAAGCGCTCAATCTATGCAAGCTGGTGGACACCGGACCGGAGACGGTGGTGGTGGTCGGCATCGAACCGGCGGACATTCAGCCGTTCGGTCTGGAGTTGACGGACGCGGTTGCATCAAAGGTCGACGAGCTCATTGACCGTGTTGTGGGAGAGCTGAAAAACCTCGGCGTCGAACCGCAAAAAAGATTTTGAACCCCGGTAACGCTGTGGTAATGTAATAAACCTTTACATCAGGGGACTGATGTCGACACGCTCGGCATGTCAGGCTGGTGGTATATTTGCCATTGAGGAGGCCCGGTCATGAAGCACAGAGGGAGAGTTATTCTCGCGCTTGTCGTAGGGGTAGCTTGTCTTGTCGCGTTTACTCTGGCGTACGCAGCCAACAAGGCGCCGGACAAGGACATTACCATCGATTCCAAGGTGTACGAGAAGAAGAAGAAAACCCCCGTCGTTTTTTCGCACCCGAAGCACAAAGATATCAAGTGTGCGGATTGCCATCATGAGTACAAAGACGGGAAGAACGTCTGGCAGGAGGGGCAGGAAGTAAAGAAGTGTTCGGCCTGTCATAAAGAGAAAGAAGAAGGCGACATGCTGAAGCTGGAAAAGGCTTTTCACGACCAGTGCGTGAAGTGCCACAAGGAACTGAAAAAGGAAAAGAAGAAGACGGGTCCTACTGCGTGTACGAAGTGTCATCCCAAGGCTGATAAGTCGGAATAGCGGCCTGGGGTGGGGATTTGGCAAGAAAGGCCCCCTCTCTCGGGAGGGGGCCTTTTTGTTGTATCAAATCGCCTTGATGAGGGCGTCGGAACGGGGTATCCATGTGCATCCACGGGCAGGGCGGGCTTCCCTCACCGCACCGACACGGGTTCACTGCCCGGCTCCCGCGCGTGAGCGAAAGCTTGCGTTTCGCGCCGGATTGTACTTGACGTTCCCCTTCGTCCGGACGTATAAATGAGTGTCTATCCTTTCCGTTAAAACGACCGGTTATCTCAGTAAACACAACATAATGTCCGTGCAAGGAGTCTGTCATGAAGAGAAAAACTTCCGGTTTTCCCTTGTGGGGGTGGACAATCCTCCTGGTCACGTTATTTGCATCCGGTGTGCTGATTCAACACCACGGCATTGTTCCCGTCATGGCCGATGAGGCGGCGTCGGATAAAGCCTACCTGACCGGTAACGCGGCGGATCCTGCAGAGCCGGCGGCCTCCACGCGTTGGCCGGGGACAAGGAGCCCGGGGATGCCGGCATCCGTCAGAGATGCTCTGCGCATCGCTCAAAACGATACATCCACTGCAGAGCCCGTCAAGCCGCCTGAACAGGCGAAGCCGGAAGCCGAAGAATCTGTGAAGCCTGAGGAAGCGGCGAAGCCCGAAGAAGCGGCGAAGCCCGAAGAAGC
>JAVHLK010000018.1:0-61259 GCA_031082285.1 Desulfomonilaceae bacterium | reverse complement strand
GGAAGCGGCGAAGCCCGAAGAAGCGGCGAAGCCCGAAGAAGCTGCAAAGCCTGAGGAAGCTGCAAAGCCTGAGGAAGCTGCGAAGCCTGAAGAGGCGGCGAAGCCCGAAGAAGCTGCAAAGCCTGAGGAAACCAAAGAACCGGAAGAGACCGAAGAAGCCGAAGAGGCTGCGGAAGAGAAGACCGAACTGGATAATCAATCCTGTATTGACTGCCACAATCCGGACATTCTCGAAATGTCGGCCGAAGATAGGCTGGACAACGTGGTGGTGGAAGACAAGCCTCTCCCCGCGAGGACGAAGCCGCCATACGTGACGGGCGAACTGAACATGTCCATCGATGAGACCAAGTATGGCGAAGGAGTGCACGCGGACACCACGTGTATCGAGTGCCATGCGGACATCGAAGACCTTCCTCATAAGCAGCGATTGGAGCTGGTGGACTGCGCCGGCTGTCACGACGAGTCCGTGGAGAGCATCAAGGCGAGCGCACACGGAGAGAAGGCCGAGAAAGAAGTGACGTGTATCGGCTGCCACGACGTGCACTATGGAAAAGGCCAGGACGAGTATGCGGCCGATTTCCGGAAAAAGGCCTGTCTCGACTGTCACACCGCGTACGGCATGGACAGTGAAAAAGCTCATGCGAACCTCTACGAGTACCAACTGCACTTGAAAATGGGCTGCGTGATCTGCCATCAGGGCGATGAACCGGGGGTTCACAATATTGCAGCGGTGAAGACAAAGGTTGCCGGTTGCGAATCCTGCCACACCAAGTACACCATTCTGGCAAAGGAAAAGCCCGAGCCAAAGACGTTCATGGCGTACATAACCCAGACCGGATTCATCAACGCGGACGTACTGAAGAATTACGGTTACGTGCTGGGAGCGGTGCGCATTCCCGCCCTCGACACCATCATCATTCTCGTGGTCCTGGGGACCTTCGGTTTGCCCATCGTGCACGGCGGTCTGAGGATATTGACGCGACGCAGAGGGCCCATCCATCTCCCGGAAGAGAAAATCCTGCTCCATCCGTTCTTCGAGAGGTTGTGGCATTGGTTCCAGGCACTCTGCATCGTGATGCTGATCATAACGGGCATCATGCTGCACTGGCCCGAGAAGTTCCCGGGCTGGTTTGATTGGTCGGTGACGATCCACAACTGGTTCGGCTGGGGCGCGGTGATTGCGTTTGTCTCCTGGTTGATCTATAACCTCGCCACGCGGCGGATTTCGCATTACTTCCCCAAGAAGGGCGAGATCCCCACCGGGATGGTCAAACAAGCGAAGTTCTACGGCTACGGGATCTTCAAACACGAACCCCATCCGTACGCTCCGAGTGAAGACAACAAGTTCAATCCGCTTCAAAAGATAGCGTATCTGCAGTTCCAGCTGCTGTTCCTGCCGCTTCTGCTCGTGAGCGGACTCCTCTACATGTATCCGATGACGTTTAGCGGGATTATCGACGCCATGGGCGGCATGGTCGTGCTCGGATTGATTCACCTTGTACTGGGCGGCCTGTTTACGGCCTTCCTGGTGGCCCATCTCTATCTCGCCACAACCGGTGAGACGGTAGGAGAGAACTTCAAGGCAATCATCACAGGGTACGGGATAAAAGAGGAACACGGCGAGCACAAGTCGTAACGACCACATCAGGGAAATCCCCCGATCTTCCGCGTGTGACGGAAGGTTCAGGGGGATTTCTCGTTCAGAACTCGGGAAACAAACCCACGTATTGGTAACTCTTTCCGACCGGCCGTGCACACGGATTCGGGCGGTGCCTTGTTGCGGTCAAGGTTTGCCGGCCTTTGTCGTTCTGCTCGGCATACCTTGACCGAGCGGATTTCCAGGAGTACACTAAATTAAGACAGTACTTGCCCCGTCAGGAGAGTGCACGCGTACGCATAATCGGCGACTCGAGAATCCGAAGTCAAACGCATGATTCGCGAGGCCTCGAACCGTTGTCTCGAGGAGCTTGGAAGACGGGTTTCCAACAGGCATTTCCGATCTCTCACCACAGACCGGGCGCTCGTCTTGATCGGTGTCTGCGCGGGGCGAGGACGGGGGACGCGGCGTAAGAACTCGAACCGCGTCGTGATCGCTACACGGATGATGAGACCGTTCACGTCCGGAGACGAGTGGTCCGGAATGACCAAGCTCTGCGTCTTATACGCGTGTTGATTTGACCGGACGCTCCGATCATGTCGTGGACGGGTCTGCCGACGTGCAGGAGCCCGCGGGGGAGGTAACCATGGAAACGGACCGACTCGGCTCGGAGAGTTGCCTTGTGTGCGGCCAATGGATCATGGCGGCCGTCTTGATCGCCTTGGCGTCGTTGTTCTTTGTCCTGACGGCAGGTCTGAACACGGTTGAGTGCCGGATCGGGAATACGCTTGATGAGCATGGAGCCCTCGGCTCATCTCCGCCTCCTCCGGTCTTGCTTGCCTTTGGAGGGGGAGGGGAGGGCGGATCGTCGAGACGAGGGCACGGAGGTGGGGGCCACGGGCCCAATTGGCAGGGCGTGGTAGGGGGGATCCTCAGTACCGTTCCGCTGGTCATACCCCATCGGCCTCCGCGACCCCCCGGGTCCTCGACCCACATAGGGCCGGGCGGATCCGGAACGGGCTCGGGATCGAGCGGGCCGGGAGAAGACTGGAATCCAAAGGACCGATGGGATGACATTGGTTTTGACGGCCGCCGTAAGTCCCCCTCGAAGGCCGGCGCTCCCTCCCGGCAACAAGAGCCTGCAAAACGATCTGCACCGATTGAAAAAACGACCCCCGCGGCACCCGTCGACGATGCTCACCCCGAGAATGACGGTTCCATCGATGCCCGAACGTTCTTGATGCAGGTGATCCCGGTCATGGACGAAGGCATGCCCGAGTTCGTCTGGCGCGACCACACGAGTGCTCTGAAGCATTATCAATCGGCTCTTGCCGAGGCGCTCAAACTTCCCTATCAAATCGGGCAAATCAAAGCCTACCTGAACCTCGGAAACGTGCATTTTCTGATCGGCAACTTTCAGGAAGCGGTGCGAAATTTCGAGCATGGGCTCGCTCTCCAGCCGACTGCGGAAGGCCACACGCACAATGCCGCGTTCCTGAGCAACATTGGGTGTGCCAAATGGGCTTCCGGGGACTATGAGGGTGCGGCGGGATATTTTGGTGAAGCACTTGCGACCTATGAATCAATCGGAGACGTAACCGGTCAGGCCAATACGCTGATTAACGTAGGGGTGCTCCATCTGTCCCGAGGTGACCCGGACGCGGCAATCGAGAATTTCACCAAAGCCGGCCCGGCGGCTCCGATGAACTTCAGAGGCATCATTCAAGCCAAGAGACACATCGCGCGGATCTACCGGGTGCAGGGCAGGTTCGATCTCTCAGAGGGGTCGTATTTGGAGGCGCTCCAAGTTAGCGAAAAGATCAAGGATTACAAGCTCCAGGCTGCCGTTCTGACGGACCTTGGATCGCTTTACGCACAATGGGGCAGGGTGCGGGGACAACCGGACAAATACTGGGCGGCCGTCGAGAATCTCGCCCTTGCACATGAGATGAGTGAACGCAACGGACTGCCCGATCTCTATCTCAAGAAGTCGATCGGCGACCTGTATCTGGAGATGGGCGACGATCTGCGCGCTGAATCGTATTTGATCCCTGCCGGGTTCAATTCCTCCCTTGGCCGACTGGCTCTTTTCCGAGACGACTACGAGAAGGCCAAAGCCCACTTTGACCGGCTCCTCCAATCCGCCCGCACCACCAAAAGGACGGAAGACCTTCTGGCCGCAAGCGTGGGATTGGGAAGAATTTTTGAAGTGTACGGCGATTTCCCAACGGCCGAAAAGCATTATTCGGAAGGCATGGACGCTGCCGAGGAAATGAGGGAAGGCATGCTCTTGTCCGAGCGCGGGAACTTCTTTGCCGTGCCCATAAACGGGTTCTTGCCGTCCGAACCGGCCAAGGGGGTGACGAGGGTCAGAATAAAGAACGGTGAGAAGCAGGGTAAGACGGACCAGACGATCTACCCCGGCGAGGTGACCAAGGCGAGACGATTTACCGATCACTTAGCTCTGAAGGCGGATCTGAGTCATCTCAACGTGTCGAAGGAATTGAGGAGCACGGAGGACCGTCTCCTGGCGAAACGTGCCTCACTGTTGAAGGCCAGGAGTTTGATCACCCGCGGTCGAGACCCCAATTTGTACGACGAAAAAACCAAGGGGATCAACGAGGTCGAAACAAGAATCAAGGAACTTGTCGCAACGTTGTGGCAGCGGTATCCCGAGTACGCGGCCGCGAGGCATCCAAAGCCCGTCGAGTTGAACCAAGCGGCTTTGGACCCCGACGAGTACGTGATCGTCTTCGATGTGCTCGGGGAAGCCGTGAGCGCCAAGCTTGTGAGAGGATCGAGGGTCGAGAAGATCGCGTTCGTGCCGCTGGCCGGCTGGAATCTGTACGAACGGATCGCGGAATTGCGGAAGCCTTTGGACGATCACCAACAGGTGGATCCATCCAAACTGCAGGTCTACGATGTCGAGTCGGCCAGGATGCTGTACGATCGGCTCCTCTCGGGTATCCTCAGAGAGGTGCCGAGTGGAACCTCGATCACCATCATCCCGGATGAGATCTTGGGGAAAGTGCCGTTTGAAGCGCTTGTGGTCAGGGGGGAGGCGTCGTGGAAGAAAGAGGGGATGTACCCGTACCCGGAAGGGATCACCTACGTGGGTGACCTGTATCCCATCAACTACCACCAGTCGGTCACGGGCTTGACCTTGTCACGAACCTTGCGTCGGTCTTCTTCATTACAGGACAGGCTGCTGGTGATGGCCGATCCCACCTTCGACGCTTCCGATCCGCGTGTGAAGGAACCCCATGAACGACCGCGGGAAGGCGACGACGCACGAGCCGCGATGCCCGGCGAAGGAGGTTCCGGTCACGAGCAGGCTAGGGTCGCGACTCGATCCGAAGCCGACGAATCGGCCGTGTTGCAGGGCTCTTCCGGTGACGGGACCATGGCGCCCGTACCGGGGCAGGTACGCCGGAAAGTGGTAAGCGGCCGTGGCGAGCAGGCTTCCGTCGGCGGCACGCCTCCCGAGATCTCCCGGCAATCTCGGGTCGACGAAGTCCCGCATCCCGAACGTGCCGGCGCAAGCGCGGAATACTCATTCACCTGGCCGAGGCTCGAGTTGACCGGGAGGCTGGGAAAAGCCGTCAAGGAACTCCATCCCAACGAGACGGATCTGTATGTTGGGAGAGAAGCCGACAAGTCGGTGCTCTTTAACTCTCCGTTAGGGCGCTACAGCGCGATCGTGTTCGGGACACACGGCTACTTTGGACAAGACATTCCCGGCATCATGGAGCCGGTGCTGGTCCTGAATATGGTTCCGGGCGGCGAGACAGGCTATCTGCGAATGTCGGAGGTAATGGGGCTGGACCTCAATGCCGATTTCGTGGCGTTAACCGCGTGCAAGACCGGCTTGGGGGAATATCTGGTGGGAGAAGGCATCCTGAGCATGGGACGGGCTTTTCAATACGCGGGTGCAAAGTCGGTTCTCATGAGCCTGTGGACGGTGCCGGAAGAGGCGTCGGTCGTCCTGGTCGAGAGCTTCATGAGGAACCTGAAGGAGGGCAGATCGAAGGCCGACGCGTTGGCCATCGCCCGCACAGAGGTCCGGAATCTCAAGAAGCACTACAGTCACCCGTTTTACTGGGCATCGTTCGTGCTGGTGGGGGATGCGGGGCAGGCCCGGGGCGGCTCGTCGGCCGCACGTATAGCGAAAGGATTGCGCGAGAAAGAATCCCGAGGCTCGCAGGAGGGGTTCGTCATGCTCGAAAAGGCCGAGGCACTCCAGCTTAAAGCGCGATCCGGACGCGACTATGAAAAGGCACGCGAGCAGATGGAGCAGGCG
Organism: Desulfomonilaceae bacterium; assembly: GCA_031082285.1. GTDB lineage: Bacteria > Desulfobacterota > Desulfomonilia > Desulfomonilales > Desulfomonilaceae > JAVHLK01. The sequence continues at coordinate 55,362 of JAVHLK010000018.1, read as the reverse complement.
CTTCGTGCTTTCGAACGGCAGAATTCCCGCAAGGGCATAGGGTATGCCCTGGTTGCGCTCGCGGATTTCCATTCAAATATGGGGCAGTATGAACGAGCTTCCGATTACCTGACTCGTAACGTGCAGGAGACACGTCATGCCGGGAACCTGAGGAGCGAGGCCCACGCGAGCGGCAAGCTTGGAGAAGTATTCAAGATAACAGGTCAATACGACCAGGCCGTGGAACAACTCATCAAATCGCTGAAGCTTTACGAGATGCTTGGTGACGTCGGCGGTGAAACCGTGGTCTTGAACCGACTCGGTGAAACGTATGGCTTGTGGGGCAGACCTTCAGACGCGGTCGAGTCCTTGGACAAAGCACTGTCACTGACGAGAATCCACGGTGATCGTACAGGAGAGGCCGAAGCACTGAGAAATCTCGCATCGGTCTATGCTCGGCAGAATCAATATCAGGAGGCACTCGATCTGTACCAGGAGTCTCTCGCCGGGTACAGGCAGACGGGAGGAGAAGGAGACCTTTCCCGGCTCGACGGAGAGGTCGAGGCACTCCGGGGTTTGGCGGACGTGTTCAGATCTCAGACTCGATACGACCTTGCCATAGAACACTTCAACAAGGCTCTGGATCTCGTGACGAAAGCGAAGGTCCCCTTTGAAAAAAGCGCGAAAGCCGGACATCTCTTGAACACCTATACAGGGTTGGGAAAGACCTATGAAGATATGGGTGATTTGAAGAAGGCGAAACAATATTACACCAACGGACTTAAAGAAGCGGAATCCTTCTCGAGATACGCGAAGGGAATCACGAAAGGATCTCAAATGGACGGCAAATCCGGCGGGTTGGACGCATCCGAGGCAATGAAGGGTCTGGATAGAATCAAGGCCAAGACGGAGAAGAGTAAAGCCAAGACGGCAGCGGCCCCTGGGCGTTGATCTATCTCGTTCTCGGATTTTTGTCTCGAGCTTTACCCATGTCTTGGGTCGCCGGCACCGTGCCCATGCCCTGAAAGGGCATACCTTGAATAGCCATGGGTTTCAACCCATGGAAACAGTGTGCAATAATAGATGGTTATGGACTCTGAAGGAGTCCACCAAATGGGCAACGGATGCCGTGATTCCTTGGTCGGCCCCTTCAGGGCCGATCAGACAATTTGGTTGATGCCTCTTACCACGGGTTGAAACCCGTGGCTAGTCACGGTGAGCCCCTGCGGGGCTCTGGTTGGTCTGTATGTCCAATCGGTCGGCCTATTGTCAGATGATTCGCACGGTGCCGGAAAAAAATATGGGACATGCTCAGGGCTCCGCCTGGGAATGCCTGTCTTCCGGGCTCTGCCTGGTCTTTGGCGAGATGGTCTGCTTCAGCGAGAGACGTTCATAGTGCGTCGTGATCGCCGGCTCGCCGGCGGCCTCAGCCGGCCCTAAGGTGTGCATCACTCGCTGTCCCTGGCTCTACCCGGTGGAGGAAAAAGATGGCTCCTCCCTGTAATGACCGACATGTTCCCCGCAGCGGCTTGCATCGCGTGGGCTGGGCTTTCAAGGCAATGCTCGGAACCGTTCTCTTATGGTCTGCCTTGTTCGCCTTACTTGGGGGACAGATCGTTATCTCCGCACCGGCAGATGCACAAGACGAGATCAAGGCCGTCCGTCGGGCCGTTCCCGCGGCGCCCGACGACTCACGCCAGGTTATGGGAACGGGAGACCTCTATGCCCTTGTCGTCGGAGTGTCTTCGTACGCGTCGAAAGCCGTACCGAAATTGCGACTCTCCGCAAAGGACGCCAAGGATTTCGCCGAGTTTCTGTCCACACAGCGACGGGTATTCAAGAAGACTCATGTGAAGCTTCTCGTGGATGAACAGGCCACAAAGAAGGAAGTGGAGAAGTTTCTCTATCACGACTTGCGTACGGCGGGAAAAGACGACACGGTGATTCTCTTTTTCAGCGGTCACGGATCGGGGGACGTCCGGACTCCGGGAAAATTCTATTTTCTCACACATGACTCGGATCCGGATTATCTTCACGCGACCGCGGTCGACATGTCCGGACTGCGGTTCTTGGACAGACTCGATGCGAACAAGGCGGTTCTCATTGCCGATGCGTGCCACGCGGGAGGATTTACGAGCACCGGCACCAAGTCGATACGGCCGCCCCTGAAAGAGTTCATGGAGAGTTTCGCTGAATCCGCGGGCCGAGTGGTGCTTTCGTCAAGCAAGCCCGACGAGTATTCGCAAGAAAAGACCAACCTCGCCAACAGCGTTTTTACCCACTACCTCCTCGAGGGGCTCCGAGGCGCGGCGGACATCAACCGTGACGGCATCATCACTCTGGATGAAGTCTACGAGTACGTGTATCAGCGCACGAAAGACGAAACGCAAGGGGCTCAACACCCTCTGAAACATGGCACGGTGACCGGCAAGTTTCCGCTTGCCGTCCTGGGAGACCTCCCGGACACGGTGAAGTGCGACGTCTGGTTTGTGGCCCAGGACCCGCGATGCAGCAACCCCGATTGTATCGATCCCCCCGAAGGGGTCGTCAGGTGCGACGATCCGCTTTGCCGGGACATTTCCATAGAAGACGGCGCAACCATGTATCTCGGCCAGAACTACCAGATCGGTTTGAGACCTCATGCGACGAGCCATGTGTATGTGTACCAGATCGATCAGAAGGGAGAGATCTATCGCCTCTTTCCCGGATCGGACTATCTGGCTCCCGGAAACGACATGACCAACCCGCTCAAGGGGGGCGCCATCTACTGGATTCCGGGAAAGCACTCGTGGCTCAGTCACGGGTCGTACGGAGGCAAGGAGAAGGTCTATGTGATGGCTTCCCGAAGCCGCAACGCCCGGCTCGAAGACCTGTACGAGCATCTTGAGACGATCGGGAAGGATCAGAAGCCCACTTCCGATTACGTGCAGGCAAGAGAACGGATGCAGGAATTTCTCGAAAAGACTATGGCCCCGACGAAATCGATCCGACGGAAAGTAGCCCCGACTCCCTCGAAGACCGTCACGTACGACAAGAACACATCATTCGAGTACTTGTCTCAGACCATCGAATCGGCCACCCTTGATACGGCTCGGTCGGTCTGGTTTTGGGTCACCAAGAAGTGATCGAGTCTCTTGGAAGCCGGGCGAACAGTAACGACCCGAAGAGTACCGGCATCCCGCGCGGAACGCGGGACCGGCGCTCCCGAAGACGGGACCCACTACCCATGCGTATGTGCGCAATTCGGAATGAGTGAGAGCAAATCCATGCCGACGACAATCAAAGCGATGATATGCCTGGTGCTCGCGATGGTGCTCGCCTGCCCGGCTCACCATGAAGCCGCGGCCGGCGGCAAGGCCCTTCTCGTCGGCGTGGAGAACTATCCCAATCCTGAATTCGATCTCCCGGGAGTTCGGGCGGATGTCGCTCTCATCAGAGAAGTCCTGATCAAAGGCAACATGTTCAAAGCTGAGGAGATAAAGGTTCTGATAGACGAGCAGGCAACCAAGAGAAACATTGTCAAGGAGTTTGAAGACTGGCTGATCGCCGGCACCGGTCCGGGCGACAAGGCCCTGTTTTACTTCAGCGGGCACGGGGTTCAGATATGGGACGAGAGCGGCGACGAGATCGATGACGGGAAAGACGAAGCACTCATGGCATGGGATGCCGTCGTACCCAAGGGTTTGTCCCAGCGCACGTTCGCAGGGAAAAAGGGGGCTGCGTTCGATTCCAAGGAAGCACGAGAGTTTCTTCTGGACGATGAGATCCACGAGCTGCTGCGACGGATGAAAGACCGGACAGTGGCGTTCATCATAGATGCCTGCCATTCGGGAACGGTTCACAAGAGCGTCAACCCGCGATTTGTTAAACACAAAACGATTATGAGACCCATAGTCCCCAAGGGCGTCTTCGAGCCCAGGGCGGCCTCTCCCCCTGAGAGTCGGGTTTCAAAGGGTACGTCGGGGATCGGGTCGGATCTCGTCGCGGAGGGAGTGCGAATTGTGACCTTCACCGCAGCCGAGGATTCCCAGCTCGCGGATGTCGTCTATTTCGATCAGTTTCCCAAGGGCTGGCACAGCGTTTTTTCGTGGCACCTGTATCACGCGCTTACCGGCCTCGCGGACCTTGATGGAGACGGGGTCATCACGTTTCAAGAATTGGCGGACTATGTCGGCCGACGGGTCAAGGAAGCGGGCCACCCACAGAGACCGACGCACCGGGTTTTTCCCAAGAGCCTCTATGAGCTTCCGTTCAGAGGCAAGGCCGGTGTCGCGAAACGGGCTCTCGAACGGCCGCGTCAACTCGCGTGCTTCCTCCGGACGAACTCAGACGAGGTGGAGGCAAAGAGAGCGCAAATCCAGTCGTCTATTTCAGGAAAGGCGAAAGGGATACTGTGGAAGGCCTCTCAGAACGGCGCGACGTGCATTGTCGATTTGGACAAGAAAGACGGCAGGTATGGAGCCAGACTGACCGATTCGTCAGGCCGCTACTGGGAGTCACACACGAGTGCTTCGCTCGGCGAAGCGATCGAAAAGTTGCTCAAGAATCTGAGAGCGTTGTACGTGCAGACCAGCGTGGCTGCGTTACGGAATCCCGGCCGACAGATCGGTTTGGAGGCCCAATATTCCCTTGTGGGCAACCCGGAGCGTATGAATGGAGAAGTGGTGAGCGGGGACGCCATGGTGTTTGAGGCACGTACGGACAGACCTTCCTACCTTTTGGTGTTCAATGTGGACACCTTGGGAGTTATTCACCCCTTGTATCCGGGTCCGGATGGACGCGGTGCCAAGCTTGGGACCCGTGAAACCACCAAAATAGGCGAGGACGGCTCGCTTACCGTGCAACCTCCCTTCGGACGAGAGATGATCGTTGCCGTGGCATTGGACCGGTCGCCGGAGTCGCTGATCCCATTCTGGAAGGAGAACGACATCGGGAGTGCCCAAAGCCCTTGGCTCACAGATCAAACAGCCTTTCTGGATGCGCTCTGGGATGAACTCGCACCCTCAGGTACTCCCCGAGGTCCTTGGACCTCACGCATATGGCTGCTGGAATCGTTCGGCTCGGGCAAGTAGTGCGGGGGAGGCGGCGTACGGCCAGGCCGCAGCCGTCGAGTCTCGGAACTATCCTTGGCCCGGGACTCGGCAAGAAACTTCGACGTCTTCGGTATACGGCCCTTTTACAATTTCGCCGCCATGAGTGACCACCCAGTCAAAAATCTGACCTTCATTGATCTGCACTCTGCTCCCTCTTTGCAGGTCCTTTCTCAGTACCGGGTTGTTCTCCACATGACCCACCAGAGATTTCCCTCGCCATGCATCCAGTGACACCCACATCCACTCGAATTCCCCGTCCTGAGCAGGAAAGCCCACCTTGACCGCGTGAACGTGCGTCCCCGATCGTCGGGTCTCCTGAAAGCTCTTCTTGAATTCCGGAAGATCGTTTCTCGCCTTTCTGTGAGCCTTCAAGAGCATGTTTCGGAGCGCATCTTTCGCCGGGCCCGAGTCATCAACCGCGGATCGATCCTCCTCCGCGGGCTCACGCGTCATTCCTTCAGCGTCCGAACCGGCCGGGGCCGTCCGTTCCTGCAGTGAAGCCAAAACGGTAAGAATGGCGTCAGGGCTTCCCGGATCGCCCCCGGACACGTAGGGATGGATCTTGAGACTCCCCGAAGGAAAGTGGCCCTCTTCGTCGCGGGGTTGGGTCGTGACCTTGAACGCGATGGGCCGACCTGGAATCGAGAACGGGGAACTGAAATCCAGGCCCGCGTCTCGGGCTCCCACCAGGGTTTCTCCAATGAGAATGACGAGCCGATGGCCGACTCCGGTCAACCGCGAAGGAATTCCTTCGATTTCCAAGTCGGGAAGACCAAATTTCTGCATGCCGTGGCTGTGAATCCATACCACCCCGCCCTCGTCAAGAGCCTCGAATTGCACATGGGATTCCAGGAGGTTCTTCTTCGGGTTCACGACGCAGGCTTTCCACATCTCGGTACCCCAGAGCGTGTGGGATATCGCGTCCTGCACCACTCCCCCGGTGAGACCTCGTACCGCCTCCACAAACCGGACCATGAAGACGAGACCTTCAACTCCGGGGTAATTTGCCAAAGACAGGCGAATACGTACGATCATTTCCGCGTTCAACAGCACTTCACGGTCATCGTCGCTGAGATCTCTGGAGTTCTGAGGTATCAGATCTTCAGGGTAATCAAACAGATCGCCCGCTTCTTCCTTGAGTATGTAGTCCACCGTGAGGTCGTTGCGTTCCACAAGCGATTCCAGAAGCTTGACTATTCTCTCCCGTTCGGCTTTGCGAGGATGTCGCTCGCCGAGTGCATTCATCACGTCTTCCCACTCGGGGCCGGCCGGCGCCGGCGCATAAATCCAGTATTCCAATGTCGCTCTATACTTCTCGGCTTTCTTGCGAGCCGGTTTGGGTTCAGGAGGAGGCGTTGTGAGCTCCCGCTGCACGGAAGTGCGCTCCGGGGGCGAGTCCGGCACTCCTGCCGAACGGCTCCGGTCTTCACCCGACGTGCTGGACGAAGGCCACAGGAGATTCCTTCCTTTGCCTTTAAAGAGCCTGTGCAAGGGTCCTGTTTCTCCCAATAGGCCGGCGAGCCCGAAGGCGGTTCCCCGAGTCAGTTCTCGTCTGGCCTGCTTCACGACTTGATTACGAGGGGCCAGATCGGGAAAGGAATCCATGAGGGCCAAAGCTTCATCCTTCCTGTCCAAGCCGGCAAGAGCCATGGCAAGAAACGCGACGTCCTCGTCGGGGGTCCGCCGGCCGAGAATGTCGATGATCGCTCTCCCCACCTCCACGGCCTCATTGTATTTCTTCAGGGACATTAGTATTTCCATGAGGCTGTGAAGCGCTTCCGGATCATGAGGATTCTGACTGAGAGCCTGGATGAGAAATGATTCGGCTTTTCTCGTTTCACCGATATGTGCGTACCCCACGCCCAACGCCTTGATGCTTTCCTCAACCGGGCCGTGACGCCGCACCAGCGATTCCAGGGCATGGACCACTTCACGCGCGGCATTCCCGCCATTGAGAATTCGCCTCGAAAATGCTTGCATCTTGTGGCGCACCTCGTCCGGTACGGCCTCTTCGGATTCGGGTTCCCATTGCTTGGGAACGTGCGCGCGACAGTGGGGACAGGTGAGGAAATCGTCGGATATTGACAGGAACCTTTCTTCAGAGAGCGTTTGGAGGTATCCGCATTCGGGGCATCTCAACCGGACCATCATCAGGCTCCTCGGTGTAGGTCGAGTATTTATGAGGCCACAACTGGTTATGGCCAATCGCGTGAAACAACTTGCATATAATAATGTAAATGTCAAGAAGAACGTAGCTATTCTGAGTCAAGGCTCGGAGGAGATCCGGGACGCATGTCGGACGACACGAATGTTGCACGAACGGTCCGGTTTCATCGTATAGTGGTCTCGGTTCAACCAACCGATTCGCGTACCGAGGAGCCGAGCGAGTAAATGTGCGGAATATGCGGCATTGTCGATTTTCAAGCGCCCCCTTCCATGGATGTCTTGGATGCCATGAATCGCGCGTTGGAGCACAGAGGCCCGGACGCGGGCGGGACCTGCGGGTTTGGTTCATGTACGCTCGGCCATCGACGCCTGTCGATTCTCGACCTGACGGATTCGGCCAATCAGCCCATGCTCTCGCTCGACGGCATGACCGCGGTGGTCTTCAACGGCGAGATATACAATTTCATCCAATTGCGGAAGGATCTCGAAGCTCGAGGGCACCGCTTTCGGACGCGTTCGGACACCGAGGTGCTCCTCGAACTGTACCGTGCTAAGCGGCGTGCCATGCTGGGCGAGCTCAACGGCATGTTCAGCTTCGCGGTGTGGGACCAACGCAGGCAAGAGCTTGTCTTGGCACGGGACAGGGTCGGTAAGAAACCCCTGTATTACTTTCGTGACGGGAGCAGGTTGTGTTTCTCTTCCGAACTCAATTCCCTGCTCCAAGATCCTTCCGTTCCTCGCACTATATCGGAACAATCGCTGGTCGAGTACCTTCTTTACGATTTCATACCTGGAGATCATACGATCTTTCAGGGTGTCCACAAATTACCGCCGGCACACGCGGCGGTCTTCAACGCGGAAGGTTTCGCGTTGTACCGGTATTGGCGGCATCCCGCGCCTGAGGAGGCCGGCAACGGCGGTCAAGGACCGGACGATCTTGGGGAACTGCTCTCGGACGCGGTGAAGATGCGTCTCGTCTCGGACGTGCCTCTTGGGTCCTTCTTGAGCGGCGGAATCGATTCCACGCTGGTTACCTCTCTGATGCGGGGCGGTACGACGGGGAAAGTGAAAACCTTCAGCATATCGTTTCCGGGAACCAGCCACGATGAGTCGAAGTGGGCTCGCCTGGCCGCGGATTCACTGGGTACCGAGCACCGCGAACACGCGGTGCGGTACGACATTCGAGACGTCTTCACCAGGTTGGTGCGCCATTTCGGGGAGCCGTTCGGAGACTCGTCGGCCATTCCCACGTGGCACCTTTGCAGGGAGACCAGGAAACATGTGACCGTGGCACTCTCCGGAGACGGAGGCGACGAATTGTTCGGAGGGTACGAGCGTTACCTGGCGCGACGCTTTCAGATTCTCTACGACAAATTGCCGTTACGCTTGCGAAAGTATGCGATTGAACCTCTTGCACATCGGCTGCCCGAAACCACGGACTACTACGGGACCAGCCCGATCAAGAAACTCAAACTGTTCGTCAAGGCCGCGGCCCGCATGCGCGAGAACCCGTTGGCCGTGATCCCGCGCACCTTTTCCAGTGCGGAGACCGCGCGCCTCACCGGAGTCGACTACCGGGTCGATGCCGATCCGGTCTTGTCTTGTGCCGCAGAATGGTCGGGGCTGGATCCGGTCAATCAGATGATGATGACGGACATTGAGACATACCTCGCGGAAGACATACTTACCAAAGTTGACCGGATGAGCATGGCTCATTCTCTGGAAGTGCGATGCCCCCTCCTGGATTACAGGATCGTCGAGTGGGCGTGCCGATTGCCGTGGTCGTCCAAGATACACGGAATGACTACGAAGAGCATTCTCCGCCGCACGGCTCGAGGTCGCGTGCCCGACGCGATTCTCAAACGCTCCAAGTACGGATTTCAAGTTCCATTGGGTCAATGGTTCAAGACGGACCTCCAACCTTGGGCGGAGGAGCGCCTCATGGACGCACCTCACGGTTACTTTGACGCGCGCTTCGTGGAGAATCTCTGGAAAGAGCATCAGTCCGGGCGATCCGACCACACCCACAGGATCTGGTTGCTTCTGTTCTTCAATGAGTGGTTCGAGCAGTTCGCACGGTGAGCAAATTTCCGGGGACACAACCCTCATCTTGATGATGGAGCCCCTTCTCTGAGTGCCCGGTTGCACATGACGTTTGCCGCATCTGATGCCCCGGCAAGGAATCGAACGCTCCCGGGACCGGCGCCGAGCGGGAGGGATTTCTGTTCTCTTCGGCAGACGCACCTCTGGAGTAGCTTTGACAGGCAACGCGGACTGGTCGCCCACGAACGTGCCCTCTACGACAAACTGTATTGAGCACCCCGAATTCCCGACGCGGCCGGAGTTCTGCCGGCCTTGCGTTCCTCCACGCGGCCGTGTATGATCCGTGATTATCTTGTGTAGAGAAGGCATGCGGAGATGAGCCAAAGCTGGTTACCGATCAACACCATACTGAAGACCGCGCCAAAGCTGCTGGAAAGCCCGACGTACGCCAAGAACGTTGCCATGATTCAGGTCGACAAGTTCATCCGCAACCTCTCCCGGCACTCCAATGAGGGGATGGCGAACCGCATCAGGCAATGCAGCATCAGAATCACCGACATCTGTAACCTGCGCTGCCACACCTGCGGGCAATGGGGCGACAGCGGCTTTCTACGGTCGTGTTCCGTGAGCGACCTCAAGAAAGAGGAAGTGAAACCTGAACGATATATCCAACTTCTCCACGACTTGGACGAACGAGGCCACAGCCCTTCGGTGTACCTGTGGGGCGGGGAACCCATGCTGTACAAGGGTTCGGTGGACATCATTGAAGAAGCGGCACGGTTGGGCATGCCGCCCAGCATAGCCACCAATGGTACGGGTCTGGTTCAACACGCTGAGCGGCTTGTGGAAGCACCCATGTTCGTGATCCAAATCTCCGTGGACGGTCCGGACGCGGCCACGCACAACGCGAGCCGTCCCGGAGCCAATCCAAGTGTGGATAACTTCGGCACGATCTCGCAGTCCATACGTCGCATCAACGAGCTCCGCAAGGAAAAGAAGCAGCGACTGCCGCTCATTGCCGCGCTCACAACGATCAACAATGTGAACTACAATCGGTTGGTGGACATCTACGACGTGTTTCGAGATCAGGTGGACGTCTGCGTGTTCTACCTCTCCTGGTGGATCGATGAAGAGTCCGCGCGGCGACACGTCGAAGACTTCGAGGCACGTTTCGGTTTCAAACCGGAGAAGCATTTCGGCTGGGTAGGGAGTTGGCGGCCGCCCGATTACGGCGTGCTTTCCAACCAGTTGAAGCGATTGGGATCCTTGGCGACTTCCCTGTCCGGGCCGGCGGTGGTGATCATGCCGCCGATCGGCGACCCGAAAGATATCGAACGTTACTACACGGACCATGACTGTCGTTTCGGGTTTGACCGGTGCGTATCGATATACGGCGCGGTGGAAATCAATTCGAACGGCGACATGTCTCCGTGCCGGGATTACCACGACTATGTGGTCGGCAACGTCAAAGAGAAGACGATCACCGAGATCTGGAATTCCGAGCCGTATCGCAGGTTCCGTAAGAGCATCACCGAGCAGGGGCTGATGCCCGTATGCAGCCGTTGTTGCGGATTGATGGGGTATTAGGACCGCACCTTTCTGAAGTGTGCGACGAGGAAACGAACCGCCAGTCCGTTGACGAAACCGGTACCCGCCGCAGCGAAGAGCATAAGGGGTAGGAGAAGGAATATTCCCGGATTTTTCACGAGCAGCAAGTATGCGACAACGAGCTGCGCAACGTTGTGAACCACCGCGCCGACCACGCTGATGCCGACTTCGGAGAACAGTCCGGAACCGAAACGATGCACGATTCCCATTGCCAGTATCGAACTCGTGCCGCCGGCAAAGGAGAGAAGAAAGGCCGGTGACCCGAAGAGCCCTGCAAACAAGGATCCAAGAAAGATCCTTCCGATTGTCACCACCAGAGCGTCCTTGAATCCGAAGAGATACAGAGTGGAGAGGCCGACGATGTTGGCAAACCCGAACCGGAACCACACGAAGGTTATGGGGAGAACCGCTTCCGCGGTATGGATCACGGTTGCCAGAGCGAGCAGCAGAGCCAGCCTGGATAGGTTCTGCATGCGATCGTTCATCGGCTCACCGCGTCGATGCCGTCCGCCCGGTCGTTTGCCACGGTTACCGAGACTTCGTTGGGAACGCAGACAATCAGCCCTCCCTCACCGCCGACGGGTCCCATCCTGAGGCAGAACTTGTGAGGACAAGGCGAGGACTCGATGTGCGCGTGCCCGTCCGTTATGCGTACAACCGTGGTACCCAGAGGTCCCTCGACGGGAACCCGCCTGTCCTCATCCAATGAATAGCGCCCGGCAACTCGATCGCCCGAACGCACCTCGACGTTCGTGCCTCCTGAAACGACCAGGGTAGGGAGGACAAACAGCAGGGCGACGGCCGACACGATTATGGCCGTGATAAGCGCGCAATCGCCGATCGTTACATATCTCGTGATGATCATGTTCCTTATGCGAATCCACACCGGGGAATAATACCAAGGCGGTATTATTCATGCAACAACCCGGAACGGCAACGGTTCGCCGGAGAGACGGCCGGCACCGCCAACCCGGGGATTGATTCCGCGAATACGCAGAGACCTTTGCGGAACGCGGCGCCGAGCGAACGAGATTGTCCCTCGAGTGCGGTCAACCTATTACCGGAGAACTTTGGTCAAAAGCTCACCACAATTCTAAATTTTTGTTGCATCGTCCCGAGATTCGGTATAAATATAGAGTGGCCCGGTCGGTTTGTCGACGACTCGGATAAAGGCTGTTCAGTATGAAATGTCCATCTTGCGGTGCAATCGACGACAGAGTGATAGACTCCCGCCTCGGTAAGGACAGCACCGTAATCCGTCGACGACGACAGTGCCTGAGCTGCAAGAAGAGATTCACCACGTACGAACGTATTGAAGAAATTCTTCCGTATGTGATCAAGAAAGACGGCCGTCGTGAAGCCTTTGACAGAACGAAAATCGTGGAAGGCATGCGACGGGCGTGTCAGAAGAGATCGGTGAGTGTCGATAAGATCGAAGCGGTGGCCGATTCCATTGAGCATGAGCTCCTGGAAATGCCCGAAAAGGAGATCAGTGTCACGCACATAGGCGAACGGGTGATGAAAGCGCTTCAACAACTCGATGACGTCGCGTACGTGCGCTTTGCCTCTGTATATAGATCGTTTCGTGATATTCAAGAATTCATGGACGAACTGAAGGAACTCTACGATACCAGAAAGGCCCGGGAGCAGCGACGCTCGGAAGACGAATCCCTGAAGGAAAATGAAGAATCCCAAGATCCCCCGAGAAGCAGAAACGTACATGACTCGTGCTCTTGAGTTGGCACGGAGGGCTCTCGGGAAGACCTCTCCCAACCCGGCGGTCGGCGCGGTGATCGTGAAGGCCGGCAAGATAGTCGGCGAAGGGTACCATCGCGCGGCCGGCAAGCCCCATGCCGAGGTGGAGGCGATACGAAGCGCCGGGTCGGATGCCCGAGGTGCGGATCTCTTTGTGACCCTGGAACCGTGTAACCATCACGGACGAACTCCACCGTGCACCGAGGCCATTCAGGAAGCCGGCATCAAGCGTGTCTGGTACGGCATGGACGATCCCAACCCGGGGGTACGCGGCGGGGGCGCGAAGACCCTGCGAGCCGCAGGCATCGAAGTGATCGGGGGAGTGCACGAGAACCTTTGCCGACGCCTCAATGAAGTATACCTGACGAACATCAAACTTCACCGTCCGTTCGTGTTCCTGAAATTGGCCATGAGTCTCGATGGGAGGATTGCGACTCGTTCGGGGCATTCGCAATGGATTTCGTCCCCGGAATCGCGGGCGAAGGTCCATCGGTTGAGAGATCGCGTTTCGGCCGTCATGGTCGGGATCGGAACCGTGCTTTCCGACGACCCGTCGCTCACGACGCGTCTCCACGGAAGGCAAGGACGGGACCCCGTCCGCATCGTGGCAGACTCGAATCTCAGGACCCCCCTGACCGCAAAAATCTTCAACCCGTCCTCGTCGTCGGGCGTCATCATCGGCACAAAGAAGAATCCGCCGTCCGATCTCCGTGTGAAGCTGGAACAGAAAGGGGCCAAGATTGTTCGGACTTCGGGGAAGGCCCAGGTGGACATCCCGGACCTGCTGGCCCGGGTGTATCGAACCGGAATCACGTCGGTTCTTATCGAGGGTGGCGGGCAACTCGCGTGGAGTGCTCTGGAGGCTAAAGTCGTGGACAGGTGCCTGTTCTTCTATTCGCCCATGATCATTGGCGGAGAATCGGCTCCCACCGGCATAATGGGCACTGGGATCAGGACTCTCGATGAAGCTCCTCGCCTGGTCGACTCACGATCGTCGCGCGTGGGAGGAGACTTGCTCCTTGACGGTCGAATCGCATATCCTAAATGAGTGCACGCGCGGGCGAGTACGGTCGCATGTGTTTCCAGGCGAGGGAATCCGCGGCCGTGTCGATTTAAGCGACCATCATCATCCGACGATAGGACTGAAATAAAGTCCGTTCCATCGAGAGGGTTTGTCCATGATCCTTCAAATTAACCCGGCGCATCCGCAACCAAGACACATTGAACGTGTCGCAGGAATCCTGCGTTCAGGAGGCGTAATCGTGTATCCTACCGACACGGTTTACGGTCTGGGTTGCGATATACGGAGCAAGAAGGCCCTTGAAACCGTCCGACGAATCAAGAGGCTTGACAATAAGACCCATCTCTCATTCGTCTTCTCGGATTTGAAGACCATTGCAGACTATGCGCAGGTGACCGACCGAGCCTACAAGGTCCTCAGACGTTACCTGCCGGGACCCTACACCTTCATCCTCAAAGCCACCAAACTCGTGCCCAGGATCGTTCTGACAAAGCGAAACGAAGTGGGCATTCGTATTCCGGACAACAGGATCTCCCAGGCTCTCGTCGCCGCGATGGGAAATCCGATACTCAGCTCGTCCGTCCGAATGCCCGACGATCAGCTGCTCGACGATCCGAAAGAGATCGACCGAATTTACAAAGGACAAGTGGACTTGATTATAGACGGCGGGGTATTCCTACCGGAGCCTTCGTCGGTAATCAGTCTGTTGGACGACGAGCCGGTGATCATTCGGGACGGCAAAGGCGACGTGGAGCCTTTCAGGTAGTATTGACGAGCTTTGAAAGATATTCGGCGTTCTTGCGTGAGCTTCCGACGTGCTTGAAGATCTCCCGACGTCCGGTTTGCGCCGACTTGCCATAGCCCTCCGGATCGGACAGGATATCGTCGACGCGCGCGGTGAGATCTTTCGCCCCGGTGATTTCGATTCCTGCACCAACCCTTTTCAGGATCTCTCGAGCTTCTCGGAAATCTTCCATCGACGGGCCGAAGAGGACCATCTTGCCCCAGGCCGCGGGTTCCACTATGTTTTGTCCTCCCCTCGGAACCAGCGATCCGCCCACGAAGACCACCGAAGCAACTGAATAGATTTGAAACAGTTCTCCTATACGATCCACGATGATAACTCTCCGATCCCCGCGGCGCTCGCCCGAATCCACCGCGCTTCTCAGGAGTGCCGGACTCATACGGCGGCTCTTCATTGCGGACTGTATGAGCGGCGCTTTTTCCACGTGGCGGGGTACGACGATCAGGATGAGATCAGGGTACTTTGCAGAAAGCGCGGTAAACGCATCGAGCACGATTTCATGCTCGCCGGGATGCGTACTCCCCGCGACCAAGACCCGAACGGAGTCATCCAGGTCGAACATGCGTCTCACCTGAACGTCCGCTTGTGAGGGAATCCTTCCCAAGGCAGCGTCGAACTTGGTATTGCCCGTAACCGTAATACGATCGCGAGGGGCTCCCATCTCCGCGATCCTCTGTTCGTCGGCATCGGATGACATCATGAAGAGGTCGATATGTGCGAGGGTCTGCGCAAACAGCGGCTTCAATTTCTTGTACCGGGGAAAAGATCGATCGGAGATGCGGCCGTTTGCCAGAGCGATTCGAGCTCCGGAAACTTTGAGACGATGAATCAGGTTCGGCCATAGTTCCGTCTCCATGAGCACGAACAGATCGGGTCGGACGGTCTTCACGACGCGGTTGACAAACCCGGGAAAATCCAAGGGAAGATACAAGAAACCATCGGCCTCGAGAATCGACTCCCGAGCCCTTGCCTGGCCCGTTTCGGTCCCTGTGGATACGACGATGGACGCCTGGGGAATCAGTTCCTTGACGGCCTTAACCAGCGGGGTGAGCGCCGTGACCTCTCCAACGGAGACCGCGTGGAACCATATCCGAAGGTCGCGAAGCCGATCCTGGTCGAAATCAGCTGGGAGCCGGCCGAGCTTGCCGCCCAGCGACCGCCGGTACTTCCCTCCAAGTGCAATGCGCGGCAGATAGTAGGCGGCCATGATCGGCGCCGCAATTGTGTGAAGGAACACGTTATAGATGAATCGATTCATTGCAGAGAGGTCATCGGCATTCTTCGATCTTGGGTGAATAGACGGGTTCCAACTTGAAGTGTTTCTCGAGGAGAAAGGGGTTGGTCTCGAACTTCGTGATTCGAACGATGGTTCTCCACCCGGCCGTGGGAGACCTGACTTCGAATCGTCGGGGAAGCCAACCGTAATCCCCTGAAGAGAAGTCCCCAAACTCGGCCGTAAGATCGATTCTGCCGTCCGGGCCAAGCCTGACGAGGCGTTTGAGCAGGAGCTTCTCCGGATCGAGCGTCGCTCCCCAGATTCTCCCCTCGAATTTCAGCCGGATGGTGATGTTGCCGGCCTCGCTGGAAACGAGCTTGTCAAAGGCCACTCCCCTCCACTGATAGAGAATCATCGGAATCAATCCTTCGATCTCTGCCACATCGGGAAACCTCCGGCCGAAACAGGTCTTCGGCCCCCGAATGATCTTGCTCTCCGCGGGTATATAGAGCTCAAATCGCGCAGACTTTATGACGAGTTCAAACAGCGAGTTCCCGCCGGGTCCCAGGCCCTGGAATCGGAAATCATCGGGTCGCCGATAAAGCAGGAAGCCTTTGATATCCTGCTGAGATTTCCCGTCGTCGTAGCTGCTCTTCACGTTCATCACCGCTTTGAGCGCGGTGAGGGTTCTCCCTTTCTCCGTGAGGACCGCCGGGATCTCGGACGGCTTGACGGTCGGAGAAGCACCGCCGCTTTCGGGAGAGAATCCATGGAGCATCAGCAAAGCAAACGATGCGGCCAACAACCTCATTCCCAAATTGCGGAGTGGATGCGCGGGAATGCCGGTGACGAAGTTGAATTTCATGTTCGATCTTTTATCAGAGCCTCACCGCGGATGCAATGGGGATTGAGCGGACGTGAGCAATTGAATGCACGCAATCCATACGTCGTTTCTCAACCTTCCTTGACCGACACGGCGTGCTGTTGCACAATACATCGATCAAGTCTCCACGTGATCGAGAGGGTTCAGATGGAATGGGTTTCGGTTGATAAGATCGCGGATCACGCACACGAACTGGTTGAATTGCGCGGGTGGGTCGCGAATCGACGATCGTCCGGCAAGATACGTTTTCTGCAGCTCCGGGACGGGCGGGGAGTTATCCAATGTGTGGTGCTGAAGAATCAGGTATCCCCGGAAGTATTTGAACTGGCGGACAAGATTCCCTACGAATCATCAGTTGTAGTCCGTGGTGAGGTGCGGGAGGATCCGCGCTCACCGATCGGTTACGAAATCGGCGTACGCGACCTCATTGTGGTTTCCGAGGCCGGAGAATACCCGATCTCGAAGAAGGACCACGGCGTCGGTTTCCTCATGGATCACCGTCACCTCTGGCTGAGATCGTCCAAGCAGCACGCGCTGATGAGGATACGGTCGGTCCTGACACGTTCCGCTCAACGTTTTTTCGACGAGCAGGGTTTTGTCTGCATCGAGGCTCCCATACTTACTCCTACGGCGTGCGAGGGGACCACGTCCCTTTTCCGGGTCGAGTACTTCGACCGAACCGCATACTTGACCCAGTCCGGTCAACTTTACGGCGAGGCCGCCGCGATGTCTCTGGGACGGATTTACGTCTACGGCCCGACCTTTCGTGCCGAAAAGTCCAAGACTCGACGACACTTGACCGAATTCTGGATGATCGAACCCGAAATGGCGTTCTGGGAGTTGCCTGAGACCATGGATTTGGCCGAGGGATTGGTGTGTCGAGTGGTCGGAGATGTTCTCGATAAGTGCGCTGCGGAACTCCGCGTCATGGAACGCGACACGGAACCTCTGGAACGTGTTGTTTCGCCTTTTCCGCGCATCACGTATTCAAAGGCCGTGGAGATCATACGGAGACGCGGGACCCCCATCCAATGGGGAGATGATTTCGGCGCGGACGAGGAAGCGGTGCTTACTGAAGAATTCGATAAACCCTTTTTTGTCACGCACTATCCGGCCGACATAAAGGCTTTCTACATGAAGAGGGACGAGACGGACCCTCGGATCGCTTTGGCGGTCGACCTTCTGGCTCCGGAAGGCTACGGAGAAATCATCGGCGGAGGACGGCGGGAAGAGTCGTTGGAACTCCTGGAAAAGAGAATCCGCGAACACAATCTCGATCGGGAACCCCTCGAATGGTACCTTGACCTGCGACGATACGGTTCGGTCCCGCACTCGGGATTCGGGCTGGGCATCGAACGGGCCATAGCCTGGATCGCCGGCATCCGTCACGTGAGAGAAACCATTGCGTTCCCCAGGCTCATGGACAGGTTGCACCCCTGACTCGGGCTTGCCTCCCCCAATTCCCTCGTTCCTGAACACGGTTACGTGTTCGTCACGCCGAGATTGCTGCGCCTCGCTCGCAACGACCACCTTAAGGAAGTCGTTCCGAACGAAGCGCCATGATCGATCCGGAATCGTGGTTCACACGTGTGAACCTGACTCCGAGCATCTTCTATCGCCGGTTCAGAATGTTTTTCACGAACACGGGAAGGGCAAACGCAGCTCTATGCACCTCTGAATTGTAGTAGCGAAGCTGCGCCTGAACTTCCGAAGGTGCTTCTCGGGGAGTCTGCACATGCGGATCCCGGTCATTGGCACCCATGGTGAATGTCCAAAGGGCTCCCGGGTAGCTGGGGATCGTCGCCAGGTATGTTCGCGCCCGGTCGGGACCGAAGACATCCACAAGATCCCATACCACCATGGTGAAGATGTCTTGCATCAGGAGGGGGTTTTCGGTCTGAAATACCGCGACTCCCCCCGGGGTGAGACATTTCTTTATGGACTCGTAGAACGGGGCCTCGAACAGAGCCGTACCGGGACCCACCGGATCGGTGGAATCCACCAGGATCACGTCGTATTTCTTCTTGGATTCACGCACCAGAGCCGCTCCGTCCTCATGGATCACGGTGACTCTCGGGTCGTCAAGGCCTGCAGAGACTTCCGGCAGGTACTCTCGACACGCGCTCACGACCAGCGGATCGATTTCGCACAATGTGATCGACTCGAGGCTCGGGTATCGTACCGCTTCAGTCACCGCTCCTCCATCACCGCCGCCTATGATGAGCAGGGATCTCGGGGCCTCCGCAACCGCCATGGCGGGGTGGACGAGCATCTCGTGGTAGACGAAATGATCCTTTTCCGTGACCATGAAACAGTGATCCAATACGAGGAATCGTCCCATGGCTTCACTGTCGAAAATCTCCACTCTCTGAAAAGTGCTCGTACGGTCGAAGAGCTTGCCCGAGACTCGAACCGAGAAAGCCGTCCGGGCTTCCAGCGCTTCGCTGAACCATTGTGTGCTTCTTATGGACATAGTACCACCGCCGCAAAGACCGCGCCCACTTTCCTCACGGTGTGGGAAACGGAGATACTTTTTATCTCACGAATCCGGGCCCCGCGTATCAACAGCATTCCTTCCTCAACCATTCGTCGAGCCGTTTCCTCGCACGGACCCGGATCCCCGATGCGAGAGCATTCCATGATGAGTCCGGCGGCCGACGGGTCTTCAGGAACACCGATCGCCACGGCCGCGGACAGTAAGGTCCCCGGCTCTCGAGAAACGCGCTCGCCATAGGCCAACGGCACCATGGAACCCTTTTGGAGTTCGTAAGGGTCGGTCTGTTGGGCTCCCGGAGGAAGAATGCTGCTCAACCGAATGAGGTTCGTGTCCCCTACTCGCGCGGCCAGAAGAGCGGCGTCGAAAGCGTTGAGTTCCGTGGAAGCATCTCCCGCTCCGGCTGTGAGAAAGTACTTGGTCGGAAGAGGTCCAAACATGCAATTGCCTCCTGAACAGGTACACGAGTACCGGATGGGACCGGTACCGTCTCGCACGGCGTACGTGATGAGAGACCAAGGCCGGACTCAAAAGCCGAAGAACACCGAAGAGTTGCCCCGTCCTGTTGTTCGCCTTTCCGGCCTCCGTGTTACGAAACGAGTAACCATACAGCACAATAATTCGACTGTCGAGCAAATTCAGCGCCGCGGGAAGTCACAAAAAGACCGGTTTCACTCCGGCTCCGCGTCGCTTCGACACTGGTCCAGAATTTCTTTCTTGATCTGATCAAGTTCGTCGCGAATTGCTTCACGGCTCCCGTGGATGAACATCTCATTCTTGGCTAAACGGTCCTCAAGCACTTGAATTCTCGGGAGCATGAAGAAGAATGCGTATACGGCCACACCGAGGAGAATTACGAGAGTGGAAACCTGCAGTATCCAGAACCACATCCCACTCCTTGATTCCTCAAGCGTTCCGGGACGCGTGTCGCGCGCCGGCGGCTCTGCGATTCTCGTCCCGGGAGGCTCTTGTGGTACGGCACCTTCATCCGGACCGGGAAGCTCTGTTGAAGGAATTGCCCCGGTGTCCGGTCTCTCCGCGTAACCGGCGCCGTCTCGGCGCAGATCGGCCGCCACATGCACCGGTATTCTACGAGATTCCCTGATTCGGTTGTCGTCGTAGATGTTGATCACGATCTCCTGACCGTCCAATCGAATCAGCTGAGCCGGGTCTCGTTCCGGTATCACCACAATGAAAATGCCCGAGTCGGGCGAGACGGTAAAACGATTCCAGTTTTCCTTGGGGATCTTGGACTGCTCGGGTTTTCGGATCACCTGATAATAGAGGAGTCCCGTTGTGGGGAGTTCCACTCCCAGCACCTGGTCAAGGCCGGATCGGTTGTCCACGTTGAGGATCTCGCCCTTCTTATAATTGTCCTCGTTGAATACCACCGTATTGCGATCTATCTTGATCGATATGTCCTCACCGGTACCGAATCGGACTGTTTTCGGCTGTTCCCGTATCGACTCGGCGGATACCAGCGGTTCATTATTAATCTTGACAATGAAAAGATCGGAAATGGCTTTCCCTTCGAACAGGGGACGGGTCGACGTGTTCAGCACCTTAAGGGCGACGGACGGTATCATCGCGTCCTGGTAGGTCCTCGTGTTGGGATCGTACCGCGGGCCTGCGAACGGAAGAGGTCTCCCGGGAACGTCTCTTGCACTGATCCACTCAATTTTCAGGAGTCCCACGTTACGGATAAGCGATGCGTTCCTCGGATTCACCTGGAGAGCTATCGAGTCGAACTTGTCCGCGGGATTCACTTTCCTGATCTCGATCTCCCGCTTCTTTACCTGAATCGTTACCTTGGGTTCGAATTCATTGGCGGCATTTACGATGCCGTAGGTTTCGCCGCGTAGGTTCCCCGGAATGACGAATCCTCCCACTATGAAGGTCGTAAGAATCAATCCCGCCTTCCAGAGTTTTGGCCGGCTTACTTGTGTCCTTCGGCTCATCAGGCCTCGCAATAGACGTTCCGCTGATTAGAAAACAGAGGTATTTCTTACGGTTGCGACATTCTATCAGGGTAGGCTGAGAAAATCAATGAATAAGTTTGGAACGATAGCTCGATTTTCATTATAATAGCTCCCACATACGGGTTCAGACATCGTGATTCCAGCTCGTTATTCACTCGGTGCCCGGCCGGTCGGCAATATCACCCTCTTTCCAAATGGAGATTCTTGCATGGACCATATAAACGCTATGATATCCAAAATCTCGCAGGAGATTCCACCCTTTCTTGTAATGGATGTCCTGGAACGGGCCATGGAGATGGCTCAAAACGGCGAGGACGTCATCCATTTGGAAGTCGGGGAGCCGGATTTCGACACTCCCGCACATATCGTTCAGGCCGGCATAGAGGCTCTGAAAGCGGGAAAGACTCATTACACGCCGAGCATTGGAATACCCGAACTCAGAAACGCCGTCGCGGCTCACTATGCCCGGACCTACGGAGTGGAGGTTGATCCGCAGTGCGTAGTGATCACCTCCGGTTCGTCTCCGGGAATATTCCTGGCCCTGTCGTCACTCATCGATCACGGATCTCAGGTCATACTTACCGATCCGCACTACGCCTGTTATCCGAACTTCATTCGATTTCTCGGAGGCGAACCCGTTTTCGTCCCGGCCAGACCGGAAGAAGGTTTCCAGATGAATCCCCGGGACGTTGAACGTGCACTCAACAGACGAACTCGTGCCGTTCTGATCAATTCACCGTCCAACCCCGCGGGTACGCTCATGGAACCGGAGCGTATGGACCGGCTCGGTCAGTTGGGCCTGCCGGTCATATCCGACGAGATCTATCACGGCCTCGTGTATGAAGGACGGGAACACAGCATCCTGGAGTACACCAAGAGTGCGTTCGTCCTGAACGGATTCTCCAAATTGTTCGCCATGACCGGCTGGAGACTCGGATACATGATCGCGCTCCCACAGCATGTGAGGCCCATCCAAAAGATGGCGCAGAACTTCTTCATAAGCCCGGCCGATTTCGTCCAATGGGCCGGTGTGGAAGCACTCACCAATTCTTCGGAAGAAACCGCGAAGATGAGAGACGTGTTCAACCAACGGCGCATTGCAATGATTTCCAAGCTCAAGCGGATCGGCTTCGGTATAGAGGTGGATCCGACCGCGGCATTCTATGTGTTGGCGGATGCTCGAAAGTTCTCAACGGATTCATATCGGTTCGCATTCGAAATTCTTGACGAAGCCAAGGTCGGCGTGGCACCCGGCATTGATTTCGGCAGCAATGCGGAGGGCTTCATACGCTTCTCCTACACCAATTCGATGGAGAACATCGTTGCGGGTTTGGACCGAATCGATCTCTACATCAAGACACGATTCGGAGGCTAGAAGGCACGATATGGTTTGCCGACATGGTCGGTCTCACTCATGCGACGGCCGATTTCGGATTACCGCGGTGGCCGTACCGACGAGAAGGATTGCAAAGAGCCGGCGGCACCCAAGACACAAGTTTGTGGCCGGAATACGGAGGCCGACGGCACTATGAGATATCGAAGAATCTTTGTGCAATCAGATGAAATCGTTTTGGACAAGATCGTCCTGTCCGACCGTAACGCACGCTACGTGTGCAAGGTCCTCCGACACCGGCAGGGAGACGTGCTGAAAGTTCTTGACGGACAACGAGAGTACCTCGTACGTTTGCTTCGTTGCAGGCCCACCGAGGTTATGGGTGAGATAATTGAGATGACCTGCGAAGATATCGCCGAGTCGGGGCGGATCATTCTCGCCTTCTCCTGCGTCAGGCCCGGTCCCATGGAAGAGATCCTGAGACACGGCACCGAGCTGGGCGTCACCCGCTTCGTACCCCTGCTGAGCCGGCGTTCCAACAGGCGGCCCACGGCGAGGAAGGATCGCTGGGAAGCCGTTGTAGGCTCCGCCGCAGCGCAATCGGGAAGGTTGGAAGTGCCGACGGTGGACGCGCCGATACCGTTGAATGAGTTTCTTGCCGAAGAGCCGGGTACCGGGTGCAACGTCCTTCTGACGACGTCGACGGACGGGGCTCCATTACTCCGGCTGTTGGATGAGTCACGGGATTCTCGGGTGGCGATCCTGGTCGGCCCGGAAGGAGGGTTCACCCCGGTCGAAGAAACGGAGGCGGAGGAGGCGGGCTTTGTACGGTCGACTCTGGGGCCTCGAGTGCTTCGCACCGAAACCGCGGCGATAGTTGCGGCGGGGATTGTGACCGCGTGGCAAGAGTCCCGGTGCGGCATTTCTTTCGAAACACGGGATTCGTGAAAATGTGGCGCCTCGGGTGCTTCATGTTGTCCCACTCAATTGATTGACGGCGGAACCCCTTCGTGGTATTCGATTATTATTGGGAGCGATGAAATGTACGATGGACGTGGGAATCGGGCGCGGCCGTCATCGGAGAGCCGTTGGGCGCCGAGTCGCGACGACACGCACGGCCGGGCGTCTCCGCTCTCGCTTGAGTCGAGAGAATCGCTCACACGCGGCACGGTATGCGAATGCGCGATCAAATAAGGACAAGAACGATCATTGATTGTCGAGGTTATGGATGGCAACACGGGATCTGAATCAGGATTATTCCGCAGGTACGTATCCTGCCGACTTGCCGGCCACGTTCCTGCCGGCCTTCCCCGATGCGAGAACCATCTTGGCTGCTCTGCCTCTCTATCAACCCGGGACATCGCGACTGGGAAAGGCCAATTTCGTCACGTTTGTGGACTTTACCCTGGAGAATCCTGACGAAATCTGGGAATTGGAAGAATCAGAGGGTGTGAGGCTGTATCATTATCTCTCATTCCTTGATCGGAACACCAACGAACTCGCTTTCGCCGTTGAAGTGGTCTTTTTTGAAGACCTTATGGAAGTCAATGACTTCACGCTCTTGGTGCGGGCGGAGGACGTAAAGCTCCTGCGTTCCGGAAGACTCGTCTACGGTCGCGAAAAAGAATGGGAAAAGGAAAAGCTCGTACGGGCTCTGAACGAAAGAGCTCTGACGCGGTATGATGAGAATCGGCTCGACGAGGCCAGAGAACTTATCGACACGGCAATCCGTCTAAGCGGAACTGCGTGCGCTTATCTTTTCAACAATCGCGGGCTCATCTGCTGGAAAATGGGCAGAGTCGATGAAGCGAAACGGGACTTTCTCGAATCAATCACCCTGGATGAGGGCAACGGCGATCCCTATTTCAACATTGGACTGATCTACTTTGATGAAGCGGACTTTCGTCGTGCGCTGCATTATTTGGGCCGCGCTGTTGAAATCAATCCGGCGGACAGCCAATTCCTCACTGAACTCGGACACTTGTATCTCGAGATGGAACGTGAGGAGGAGGCGTTGAGACTTTTCGACCGCGCGTTCCAGAACGATCCGGCGGACGCCCAGGTGGATTTTCACCTCGGCCATTACTTCCTCTACAAAAAGCAGGAACCGTGGCACGCGGTGAAGTACTACCTCAAAGGCTTGAAAAAGGATCCGAGCGATCAGCTTGCCTTGGCGGATCTTGCCCTGGCGCATTGGATCCTGGGAAACACCCGTAAGTGCCTCGAGATTCACAAGATCATTCAGCGCAACCCCAATCTGATGCCCTACACGATAAGCCGTCTGGTCTACCTGAATATGGAGATGGGTCATTACGAGAAGGCTTTGAGGTATTACCAAGAGGCACTCAGCCAACAAGAGCTTTTCGAACCCGAGTGGCTGCACTACCATGCCGCCCTCATCTATGCCAAGACGGGTCGCACCAAGCAGGCCATCAGTATCCTCGACCTGGCAGTCAGAGCCGGCGGTGACGCGGTGGTGAAGAAAGCTCTAACTGAGGACGCCCTCAGACAGCTCAAGAGAATGCCTGATTTCAAGAAGGTGGTCAGACTGTCTCCCAAACGACGGAACCGATAGGAAGCCCGGGAAGTCTTGTCTTGAGGAACGGATGTTTCTTGCCCTCTTTTCTCGAAACGAACCCGGAGCATCACTTTTTCCCCTGGGAGAGAACCGCTCGTGACGTGCCAATCTTCATGCCGGCCGGGAGGAAATTGACTTTTACAGGCAGACGGTCTCACAGGCGATCGATGCGGACAACGGTATTTTCAGATCGATTGCGCGTCTATCCGGAAGGCCCTCGATCGACCTGCGACACCGCCCCTGTAGTCTTCCTTTGAAACCATCCTGGAGGAAGGTCCGACTTCATGGAACGGGATGCACATTCACTTCGAGAAGAACTCTACCGAGTCATCCAGCACTATACCGAGTTGGCCCAGCTGGCTACCAAGGGTGAAGTAGATCCTCTGAGCCAAATCGGGAGAATCATCAAGAAGACCGCGCCGTACATTCTCCTGGTCATTCGGGATCTCTTGCCGCCTCTAGAGCGCGGTGAATTGACCTACTATGAAGTGATATACAATGTGATTCGATCTGCTCAGCAATTCCCCGATCAGCAGGTCCTTATAGACAGCCGGAACGAGATGCAGGAGATCGAAGAAGGGGAAAGAGTCTTCTTATACGCAGTTAAGTGGCTGGATTCACACATCTATCTCAGACCCGCCCCCCACGAAATCGATACCATTCAGAACAAACTTAACGACCTCAACGAAAAGTACAAGCAGCGTTACGGCCATTCGGACGAGCAAACCACCACCTTGATTCCCTGTTTCTTCGTCCGGAACGAGGCGGATTCATCGGAAACCAATATCATCCGTATGGCCGACCTGGTTCGAAGGGCCGTCCTGGAAATGCATCACTTGATGCTGGAGTACGAACCTGAACGCAGGTTCATATTCTTCAACAGCAGTTCCCGTACGGAAATGGAAGAGGAAATCATGCAACTGGCCTGGTTCCTTTTCCGCTGCGGCTACGCCGTGGACAGAATTGCATCGGGTTACTACAAGGACCTGTTGGCGGACTTCCTCAATGAAAAGATACTGGAGCATCTCATCGAATCTCAGGATACCGTTGACACGTTGCAGGGGCTCTCGTCACACTTGTGGTTGCTCAGCCTGATGGATTTTGCGTCATTCTTTGAAATGCCGAATGATTACATAGGACTTGATGATTACCGTGAGGCAACCCGGTACGCGAAGTCCTTGAAGAGTAAGCACCGACGAGGAGCCGCGGTCCTCAAGTCAATGGTGGACTTGCTGAAGCTTTACGAGGCTCATCCTCAGGGCCGAATCGTACAGAATTTCCTCCTGTATCGCTACAACTCGGCGTTCGGTTCGTACCACGGAGAGAATCGCGTGACCGATCCGAGAGGCGCCCACGCGGTGAAGCTCTACAAGGCACGTCTGGACCGCGAGGCCATGGAGAAAAGGGCCGAGCAAGATCTTAACCAGGCCGGCAGCGGGTACAGTACCAAGACCAGGGATGAGATGGCGGGGCTCATCAAGCTTATTGTTGAGTCCTTGGCTGAACCCGGCAAGGTGAGAGGAAGAAAACTCAAGGTCCTCGGGGATATATCTTCGGGTGCCATGGGCAAGGTGAGTATTGGGATTTTCAAGAATCGAATCGTGGCTCTCAAACGTGTCAAGTCGCAAGTTACTTCAAGTTTGGGCGATCCCGTATCCCTCCTGCAATATGAAGCCGCTATTCACGCGCGCGTGCAAAGCCCCGAACAGCATCCCTATGTCGTCGAGTATTTCGGTATCGACGAACAAGATGGGGAGAAACTCCTCATCAACGGGTACCATCCCACGGACAATTTGACGCAGCTGGTGGAGCGAAACTGGTTGGTGAAGTACAAACCGCCGTTCAATACCGAGAGCAAATTGGACCTTGCAACCATGGAGACCATCATCAACCAGCTTCTCGAATGCCTGAGACTTTTTCGGGCCAAAGGGGTCGTGCACAGAGATCTCAAGACCGACAACGTCCTGTACATGGTGGATCAACAGGAAAAACTGTGTCAGATCAAAGTGATCGACTTCGGTGTCGGCATGGCGTTGGGACAGGGGGCGACCGACGACTTGTTCAAAGGAAAGGTCGTCGGCACGTTTTCGTACATGGCGCCCGAGCAGGCTCGCGGCAAGAGCGTCTTTCAGTCGGATCTGTACAGCGTGGGGGCCATATTCACGGTCTTACTCACCGGCAAGCTTCCCATGTTGTTTCCCAAGACCAGGAGCCGACAGGAATTGGTGAAACAAATATACCGCATCGAGAAGGAACCGAGACCGAAGCTGACTGCTCTGAACCCGTACCTTAAGAAAGACACGACTCTCGAGCATGTGGCCGCAACCGTCGAAAGAATGCTCGACCTTGACCCGATGAGGCGCCCCAACCTGGAAGAAGTGCAATCGGCATTCGACGGCGTGTTCCAGCATATCGGCGACAAGAAGTACAATCTAAGCGTCTTCTATCACAGGGTATAGGGCCCGTCCTTTGACCGCCGGCCGACCTGTTCGCCGGACTACGGGTCGAGCAGCGTGAGATAATTCATTCCATCGCGCAACAGAACAAAGGCCAGAACCAGCAGCGCACCTCCCAATACCCACATGACGCACCGGTAGACCGGCCCGGTCAACAAGCTTCTCGAGTACGCGGCCGCAATGGCCAACGACATCTTGCCTCCCACCAGGCACGTGTAAAACCCTGCAAGGAAACCGGCCGCGGTCAGAGGACTTTGTGTCCAGGCTTCCACGACGTTCGGCGCACCAATGGTCAGCCAAAACAAGTAAGGCTGAGGATTCAAGACGTTCACAAGTGTCCCTTTTCCGAACGATCTCGGTTGGATCCGCGTGGCATCCACCGACACCTTGTCCGCCTTGAAACTGGAATACGCCAGGTAGATCAGGACCAGACCGCCAAGTATTGATATGAGCCCCAAAATCGTGTGCGACTTCTGCAGCAGCGTCAGTACATAGACCGATGTCAGGATTATGGGCAGATCGGTAATAAACGGAGCCACGGCAACTTTCAGACCTTCTTTGGCTCCGTGCTGCAGCGCCTGAGTGATGACGACGGTCGTAAGCGGCCCCGGTGCAAAGCCGGCAGAGAGGCCCAGAGCAATTCCCGCGCTTAAGAATATATCCATGTGAGTCTTCCCGTGTTCCCAAGTGCCCTGATTCGTAAGTTCGGTCCCACATTTTGACCGTTGAGATTGCTTTCCCGCGTTCTGCGCGGGACTCTGCTCCTCGCAATGACATCATCAAGGTCGTCGTTGCAAGGGCGAAGCCCACGGCAATCTCGGAAGGTTAAGAATACGTGACCGTATTTATGCAACGGTGCATCAAGCAGTCCATATCACGAGTACGGTCCCGTATTCCCGTAAACGCTCGGTAAATCCCGTTCCGCGTTCTGCGTGGGATGCCGGGAGCTACCCTGTCCGTCGGTCATTTTCGATCTCGTCCAACCGGACGTGCAATTCCTCCCAACGTGACTCGAGCTGCCTTATCTCCTTGTTCAACAACGGATCTTCCTCGAGAAGCGGCATGAGCACTTCCCGTTTTTCGTACACGGCGGGATCGGCCAGGAGCGTCTCGATCTCCCGTTTTCGGGATTCCTTGACCGCCAGTTCCTTTTCAATGCGTTGAATCTCCTCTCGTATCGGTCCCTGCTTCCGGAACAAGGATGTTCGGTCTTCCGCTTCCTTTCTCCTCCTGTGTTTCCGGGACTCCTTGGGCGATTCCTGCTTCAGTGTATCGACTTCAGGCTCGGGCCGGGATGGGGCCTCGTCCTCATCGCGTTGCTCCATCAGCTTCTTCTTGTACCGGTAATCGTCATAGTTCCCCAGGTAGTGCTCCGCGACCCCGTTCTCGATCTCGAGAATTCCTGTGCACACCGAATTCATCAGGCGCCGGTCATGGGTGATGAGCACAAGAGTACCTTCGAATCTCTTCAGACCATTTTCCAAGATCTCGCATGAAGAGATGTCGAGGTGATTCGTCGGTTCGTCCATCAACAACAGATTGGGAGGTGAAAGGAGTATCTTGGTCAATGCCAACCGACTTTTCTCTCCTCCGGAAAGCACTCCTACCTTCTTGTAGACATCGTCTCCGGAAAAAAGAAATGCCCCCAACAGGTTGCGTATCTCTTGCTCGGGTATGCCCGGCGAAACGGAGGTCGCCTCCTCCAAGACCGTGAAGGAGGTTGAGAGAGCTTCAGACTGATGTTGAGCGAAATACCCCGGCGTGACGTTGTGTCCGTACTTCACCATCCCGCCGTCGTGAGGGATCACGCCGCCCATGATCTTCAACAGGGTTGATTTTCCCGCTCCATTGGGCCCCACAAGGCCGATGCGGTCCCCACGTTCAATCGCGAAATCGAATCCGTCGTACACGGTGATCGATCCGTATCGTTTCTTCAGATTTGTGATCTCCAGTACTCTGCGTCCGGCCGGGGCAGGTTGAGGGAAGGAGAACTTGACCGTCTTGAGCTTTTTCGGAGGTTCGACCTTATCGATCTTTTCAAGCATCTTGATGCGGCTTTGCACCCTGCTGGCCGTCCGGGCCTTCACCCGATTCTGGTCGATGAATTTCCGGATGCGTTTGATCTTCTCTTGCTGGTTCTTGTACGAAGCCAGGATGACTTCTTCCTGCATGGACTTGGTGGTTTCATAGGTGTCGAAATTCCCGGTGTAAACGGTGGCCTTCCCCCTCTCCACTTCAACGATGCGGTTAACGAGCCTATTCAAGAATGCCCTGTCGTGGGAAACCAAGACGAGGGCTCCTTTGAAGTCGCTCAAGTATTCTTCGACCCACAGGAGGCTTTCCAGATCAAGGTGGTTGGTCGGCTCATCGAGCAGGAGCACTTCCGGTTCCGCGATCAGGATCTTGGCCAGCGCAACCCGCATTCTCCAGCCACCGGAAAACTCCTTCCACGAGCGATTCTCGTCGCCGGGCTTAAAGCCCAGCCCGCGGAGTACCTTGAAAGCCCTCGCTTCCAGCGTGTACCCGTCGTACCGTTCAAATTCGTGCTGCAAGCGGCCCAGTTCCTCGATGAGGGCCTCAGCGTGGTCGCTGTCCTCGGACAGGTGTGCCATTTCCCGTTCCAATTGTCCGAGCCGCTCTCGCGTCTTGCGGACTTCCTCGGAAAAGTTGGTGACCTCATCGAGGATGGGGCCGTCCGTGCCTGCCACGAGTTCCTGTCGCAACACGCCCATCCTGATCTTCTTCTCAATGGAAACCTCCCCCTCGTCGGGAGTCACCGCGCCTTCCATCATTCCCAGAATCGTGGACTTGCCCGCTCCGTTGGGTCCCACGATTCCCACGCGATCGCCTCGATGGATACTGATGTTCACATCTTGAAAGAGCGGTTTACCGTGAAAGAACTTGGCGACATTACTCAAAAAGATCAAAATACTGCTCCATGTGTCGGGTGCTGGACATCGCGGACGTCTCCATCTATATTTGAGTCTACGTCCGAATTGCCGGTGCTCTCCGTTGCGGACATTTTCGAGTCACGACGGTGCCCCTTCAAGAACATACGTGCCGGGAGGTTGACCTTACACGGTGAAGAACCCCATACTCAGGAACATAACACGTCTTGTGGGCCGAGCCATTGGGGATTTCGGACTTATTCAAGAAGGCGACCGCATCCTCGTGGCATTGTCCGGCGGAAAAGATTCATGGACCCTATTGTATGCCCTGAGGGCCCTGCAACGCAAGGCCCCGGTGAGGTTCGATCTGGCCGCGGTTACCGTCCATCCCGGTCCAAAGGAATTTGATTGCAGGCCGCTCGAAGACCGGCTCCTTCGCGAAGGAATACCGCACACGCGACTCAACGGGAACCTGGTGAAAATCATCAATGAAAATTTGACTGAGGGAACCAATCCCTGTTCCTTTTGCTCACGGCTTCGTCGCGGCATATTATACTCGTACGCGTCCTCTGAAGGTTGGCACAAGATTGCGTTGGGACACCATCGCGACGATTTCATCGAGACTCTCCTACTCAACCTCTTTTTCAACGCGTCCATCAAGGGGATGACTCCCCACCTTTTGGCGGACGACGGGAAGAACCGCGTCATTCGTCCGCTTGTGTACGTGTCCGAAGACATGACGAGGAGTTTTGCTCGGACAACGGAGGTTCCGATCCTTGGTTGCTTCTGCTCTTACCAGGGCATGAGCGGTACGCGGCGCCAATGGATAAAAGAGCGGTTGGCGCAGATGGAGAAAGAGATCCCGGGCGTAAAATCGAGTATACTGCACTCGATGAGGCGAATTCATCACAGGCACCTTTTGTCCGACGGGAGGGCGATCTGACCGATGTTTACGGGAATCGTCGAAGCGCGTGGCCAAATCGTGAGTATTGAGCCGCACAGGGGCTTTATGAGACTGAAAATCAAATCCGATCTGGATTTGGGAGATGTTGCCGTTGGTGATTCCATATCGGTCGACGGTGCCTGTCTTACGGCGACCCAAGTCGATGAGGTCGCGCACGAGTTCTGTGCCGACGTCTCCCCCGAGAGTCTGGGCGTGACCACCCTGGGTGAGATGAAACCAGGCCGGGGAGTGAATCTGGAGAAGGCCCTGCGGTTGGATTCACGGTTGGGCGGCCATCTTGTGTCGGGCCACGTGGATTGCGTGGGCCGTCTCGTTGAAAAACGGGTTTCCGGTGCCGGCTTTCTCCTAGGGTTTCAAGTAGATTCAACGCGTTACGTCATCGTCAAGGGGAGCGTGGCCATTGACGGGGTGAGCCTTACCGTCAACCGGGTGCAGGGAGATCGCTTCTGGGTGATGATCATACCCCACACCGCGGCCCTCACCGGGTTGACCGGGAAAAACATCAGTGATAGGGTGAACGTTGAATTCGACTTGATCGGAAAATATGTGGAAAAGTTCATCACGTCCTCGAAAGATGAGTCACGTTTGAACGAAGCTCTGCTCAAGGAACACGGGTTCATATAAAGGAGGAAGCCCCTATGGGGATTTTAGTCGGGATACCCGAAGCAATTGAGGAAATTCGGGCAGGCCGAATGGTTATTCTCGTTGACGATGAAGACCGAGAGAATGAGGGTGACTTGACGATGGCCGCTGAGAAAATTACGCCTGACGCCGTCAATTTCATGACCAAGTACGGTCGCGGGCTGTTGTGTCTCTCCATGACGGAGGAGAAGATAGGATCTCTTGACCTGCCCATGATGGTCTCAAACAACAAATCTCCCTTTGGGACTGCATTCACCGTTTCCATTGAGGCCCGACGGGGGGTGAGCACGGGGATTTCCGCTCATGACCGCGCAGTAACGATTCTCACCGCGGTGGACCCGGACGCGACGCCGGAAGATCTCGTATCTCCCGGCCATATCTTTCCGCTCAAAGCGAAGAACGGGGGCGTTCTGGTTCGGGCCGGTCAAACCGAGGGGAGCGTGGATCTGGCTCGGCTCGCCGGCTGCCAACCCGCGGGGGTAATCTGTGAAGTGATGAACGACGATGGTTCCATGGCGCGTCTGCCGGAACTGATGGTGATCGCGGAACAACATGGCCTCAAGATCTGCACGATCAGAGATCTCATCGAGTATCGGATGCGCACCGAGAGACTGATTAGGCGAGGAGCGGAAACCGTCCTTCCCACCGATTACGGGGGGGATTTCAGGCTCATCGTCTACGAAAACGACGTCGACAACAAGCATCACGTTGCTCTGGTGAAAGGCGAGCTAAGTCCCGATGAGCCGACCCTGGTGCGTGTGCATTCCGAGTGCCTCACCGGAGATGTGTTCGGATCGCGGAGGTGCGATTGCGGCACTCAGCTCGAGGCCGCCATGTGCATGGTGCAGCAGGCGGGAAAGGGCGTGGTCCTCTATATGCAGCAGGAGGGGCGCGGCATAGGGCTCATAAACAAAATCAAGGCGTACGCGCTCCAGGACCAGGGCTGCGACACGGTGGAAGCAAATTTGAGGCTTGGGTTCAAGCCCGACCTGAGGGACTACGGAATCGGCGCGCAAATACTTGCAGACCTGGGCGTGAGAAAGATGCGCCTGATGACCAACAATCCCACCAAAATAGTGGGCCTGGAAGGGTACGGACTCGAGGTGGTGGAACAGGTGCCGATCGAGGTCGGAGCCTGCTCGACGAACCTCAATTATCTCCGTACAAAGAAAGAGCGTATGGGACACATATTGACTTTGGGCGGTCGAGGTTGACAGCGCTCGTTCCTCGGGGCCGGTTACTCGTTTTTCGCGCGGGGATTGCCGACTCGCCGAGACGTAGAGGTCCCAGCGGGCGTACTCAAGAATACGTACCCGTAGTTATGAAATTCCGTACGAAGCCGGCGGCGGAGCGGTAACCTGCAGACTGCCGGTTCATAGACTGTATTCGGAGGCCGTATGACGCGAAAGATAGAGGGACGGCTCGACGCGACGGGGCTGAAGGCGGGACTCGTGGCAAGCCGATTCAACTCATTCATTGTGGACAGGTTGATCGATGGAGCCGTAGATGCCCTGGTGCGACACGGGATGTCCGAGGACGACATAACCATCGTCAGGGTGCCGGGCGCGTTCGAGATTCCCCAGATGTTGTCGGTCATGGTTCGTTCCGGAAAGTACGACCTGATCGTGTCGCTCGGAGCGGTCATTCGCGGTTCAACGCCGCATTTCGACTACATTGCGGCCGAGGTGGCAAAAGGCGTGGCGCATATAGCCCTGGAAGCGTCCATCCCCGTGTCCTTTGGAGTTCTCACCACAGATACCATCGAGCAGGCAGTTGAGCGAGCCGGGTCCAAGGCGGGAAACAAAGGTGCCGAAGCGGCCGTGTCCGCAATAGAAATGGCTGATTTGTTCAGGCAGAGTCTTGAACCTTGACCTGCTCCCAAATGCAGGAATGAGTCGCGGAGCGTCGGCCGCGAGAGCAACGGAGATTCAACCGCAACGTGATGAGTAACCCTATCCCCGCGAATGTCGGGAACCGGATCGAGTCCCGGCTTCCTCCGGGGTAAGGCCTTTCCGCCGCTGTTCGGTGTGCTCTCCGGGGTTCAATCCCGCCGTACGCGGGTTCGCTCTGAACGATTATTGCCGTCACAGGTCCCCGGGGACCCTGCTTGGTGATCGAAACATCCCGTGCCGTCAAGAAGAAAGACCCGTGAATTTGTACTCCAGGTTCTGTTCGCTGCCGAAGCGACGAAACAGAATCCGTGCGACGTGTTGTTGCAACTCGAATCTCATTTCAGGTCCGATGAGGAACAAGCGCTCAAATTGCACAGGGTGATGAGCGAATATGCCCGAAATCTCGTGAGTGCGGTTGCCCGGGACCGCCTCGTCATCGACAAGCTGATTTCCAAAGTGTCCCACAATTGGAAGCTCTACAGGCTCAACAGCGTAGACAGAAACGTTCTCCGAATGGCAATTGCCGAACTCGTCAATTTCCCCGAAGTTCCGGGTCCCGTGATCCTCAACGAGGCTATCGAGATCGGCAGGAAATACGGGGCGGACAAATCTCCTTCATTTATCAATGGCGTCTTGGACAGGATACATGTACTCGAACCGCGCCCCACAAGTGCCGCCCACTTGCACGATCTTATCACAAAACTTGACGAACCCGACTCAACAGTTTAAAATTATAAATTAAATGAGTTAGAAGCCGTCAGAGGTCGACCGGCGTGATGGCCAACGAAGTAGATACATCGCAAGCGCGTCTTTGTTGCAGGATCCTCGGACTCGTGAAAACCGCGGGTCTCGTGGTCAGGGTTCTTCTTATGTGCAGTGTGGTTCTCTGGATAGGAGAGAGCCTGGCCCAAGCACAAAAACTCGCGGATTCGGATTCCCCGGAGGATGCAACGGTGCAGCCCGGCCGGGAGTCCGCGACGATCGGCAGCTCCGGCTTCACGGTGCCTATCCCGGAAATCAAAATGAGAAGCATCATAGGGGATCAACCACGTCGGGACCCATTGCCGTCCGCGCCGCGAGACGAGGCGGACCTCGGCGAAAAGACTCCGAGCCCGCCGCGGCCCACGGATGTGACGCCGCCTTCCGCGATCCCGCGGTCCCCGTCGGACGCGGTTGAACGCACACCGGTGAGAGGACCGCGCAAAGGACCTCGGGAGGTGCCTGCGGAACCCCCAAAGGAACCGGCTCCCTCAGTCTCGGAGCAGGACCTTCCGGAACTTCCGCCGGCACAGGAAGTCACCGACGGTCGGCAGCCGTCTCCGCCACCTGCGCGAGGACCGTTACGCGGCCCTATGCAGACGGAGCGACCGGATCTCCCTTCACGGGAACCTGAAGAGGATCCGCACAAGGAATCGCCGCCCGAAATGCTCACGCCCCCTCGGGCTCCCGAAGACGCCGTCGAACCTCCTCCCCCGCCCAGGAAGGAGATCCTGAAACAAAAAGGCGATCCCTCTCCGCCCGTGATAATGAAGGCACCCCGATCAAAGGAGGAGCGGAAGCCCATGATGCTCGAGTCTGCCGAGACCGACCAAATGGCGGATCCGAGAGAATGGATTCAGTTCGATACGCGCAGGGATCCCGTGGTGATTCCGCCGCCCGAACCCGAACCGGTTCCGGAAACGCCGCTTCAGCCGGAGGTACTCCCCGAGCAGGAGCCTCAGGTCTTGCCTGAAACTCGTCCGGCACCCGAGCCGAAGATCGAGACTCCGATGCTCCCGGAAACACGCCCGCTACCGGAGCCCGTGCCGGTCCCGGAGGATGGTTCGGTCGACCCGAAGCCAAAGGAGTCTCTCCCTTCCGAGCCGCTTGAAGAGCATCCTGATGCGAAAGAGACACTCCCCGCCTTCCGGGAACCTGCTCAGGTCCGGGAAGTGTTCCCCTCCCCGTTGGAGGAGGACGCGCTGGACAGCTGGGAAGTGATGGAGTATCTGCGAAAAGCGGCCCCGATCCTGGAGGAACTCTCGTTACTGATGACCAGAGCTCCTTCCCTTACCATCGCCGATTACGATCCGTCCGATCCCAATGCGCCGGCCGTACCCGGAGACGTGCATCCAAAGATGGATTCCATGAAGAGAACCCTGCAGATTCTGGATTCCAAGGCTTTCGAGATCATCCCTCCCAAGAAATACGTTCCGTTCCACGGGCTCATCCGTGAATCCATCGCGGAAACCTACAAGGCCTGCGACGCGATCACCGCCTACCTCGACAGCAGCAAACCGGAAGATCTCCGGGGCGTGGAGAATCACCTTATCAAGGCACGAGAATTGATCCGGCAGACACGGGAGCGTCCGCACAGCGGTTAGGAAAAAGAAAGGAATCCGGAGATCTCCCAGGTGATGGGCGGAGATTGAGGAATCCGTCAACCGCGTGCAGTCTTCGTGTCGGTTCAGGTACAGGTGCGCGATGTTCGGGACCGTGACGGTCAAGTCCGGATCGGGTACATGACCGTCCCGGGAAACGGCCGGCCGGCACTTCGCCTCCGGGTCTCCGCGAACCCACAATATCCGAAAAATTCGACGTAGTTTCCAAGCTTTTCTTTACACCCCTCGGCGTTCGGGTGTAGAATAAGAGACACCTACAGTACACGTATGGGAACAGTGCCTGTCTCAAAAACGGACATGTTTCAGTCGAATAGCGAGGATAAGGAACGAACTCATGCCCCAGTGTCTGCATACGAGCGTTGGACCGCATCAGCAAAATTGTTTCACCCGGATCTCTTCACGGGATGTCCCTCGGACTGAGGATCA
This sequence comes from Desulfomonilaceae bacterium, assembly GCA_031082285.1. Lineage (GTDB taxonomy): Bacteria > Desulfobacterota > Desulfomonilia > Desulfomonilales > Desulfomonilaceae > JAVHLK01. The sequence continues at coordinate 18,760 of JAVHLK010000018.1, read as the reverse complement.
TACGGGGGACGGCGATGAACCGCAACTTCGCGTATGACGCCGGAAGCGCCCTGTCGTCGTATCCTCGCGACACGGAACGTCTTTGTATACGGCTCACACGATCTATGTGTGTCGAGAGCCAATACTTCTGCGGGAGGGAGCGTGATCACCGGACGTTTTCTTAGACGGATTTTCGTCGTCTTCATGGGGACAACTGCGGCCCTTGTCGCGATCGGATCCGGTACGGTCTGTCACGGCAAGGAGATTCGCGTCGGAATGTCTGCAGCGTTCACCGGTCCGACGCGCGGACTGGGAATTGAGCTGTATCGTGGGAGCATGGCCTATCTCACACACGTGAATGAGAACGGCGGAGTGTTCGGTCGCAGAATCGAAATCGTTGCCTATGACGACGGGTACAACCCGATTCCGACCATTCGGAACACCATCAGACTCGTGGAGGACGACGATGTTCTGATGCTGTTCAATTACGTGGGCACCCCGACCGTAACTCGGATGCTGCCGCTGCTCAAGATATACGGGGCTCGTCGTGAACTCTTTCTCTTTTTCCCCTTCTCAGGTGCGCAGCCACAGAGAGAAGGTCCGTACGCGGAGTACGTGTTCAACCTGAGAGCTTCCTACAGCCAGGAGATCCAAGGCCTTGTAGACTATCTGCTCTCTAAGGGGCGATCGCGCATAGCCGTTTTCTATCAGATCGACGCGTACGGGCGCAGCGGGTGGGAGGCGGTGCACAAGAGTCTCGCGCGAAAAGGGTTGAGGCCGGTCGGTGAGGCCACGTACTATCGAGGTACGACCTACGGCGCGAGCATGGAGCCGCAAGTGAAGGCAATCAGGGCGTCAAGCCCCGACTCCATTATCTCCATCGGCGCGTACGCGGCGTGCGCGGCGTTCATTCGAGATTCGAGAGATTCCGGCTTAAACATACCCATCGCCAATGTCTCGTTCGTGGACAGTGAGAATATGCTCAAGCTGTTGCTGAGAACCGGTCAAGAGACTGGGAGGGACTACACGCAGAACCTGATCAACTCTCAGGTGGTCCCCAGTCATGAGCATACCGACCTGCCCGCGGTCGCTGAGTACCGGGATCTGATCGTCCGGTACGAGGTGATGCCTCCCAAGAGCCTGATAAAGCAGGATTACGAGCCGCACAAGTATAGCCCGGTGAGCCTGGAGGGATTTCTCAACGCGAAAGTCCTCGTGGAGATCCTTCAGAGAATGGGACCCGATTTTCATCCCAAGAGAATCAAAGCGGTGGTGGAAAGCATTGGGGATTACGATCTGGGGATCTCTGTTCCGGTAAACTTCGGTCCTACCAGGCATCAGGGTCTTGACGAGGTGTTTCTTACAACGGTTGAGGAAGGTAAGTTCGTGCCCGTTGGGGAACGTGAGAAAAGGCAGGAGTGAAGATGTCCAAGTTGTTCAAGAAAACGCTCATAATGATCGTACTGTTGTTCGGAGTGATCGCTACCATCACGTCCGCGTACGCGGGCTGGATACTCTACAACAGGATAATTGACGAGTACAAGAGTAAGGCGATCACGATCGCCAACAATATCGCTCATTCAAGCCTGGAAATTATTCTCAACCGTGACGCGTCGACGATCCAGTCCATCGTGGATCAGTACAGCGAGATCGAGGGGCTGGTCTACGTCCTCGTTGTGCAAAAGAACGGGGAAATCCTGAGCCACACCTTTGCCCCCAACGTACCCTACGAGCTGCTCAAAGAGGTGGAAAGGCCCAGAGAAAACAGGGAGGCGGTCATCACCACCAATGTCTCCTTGAAGGATCACGGGTCGGTTCTGGACATCTCTTCACCCATCCTCTCCGGGGTGGCCGGATACGTGCATGTTGGGATGAATTTGGCGGAAGTCCGCAACTACATCTGGAAGACCATTGTAAAACTCCATGTGTCGACCTTCGGCATTTTCCTTGTCACCGTGGCCATTGCGTGGGTTCTTACCAACAAAATATCTCGGCCCCTCATCGAACTTACCAATTATGCCGAAAAGGTCGCCAACAAGGAATTCTCTGCGTCCGTCGACATCAAATCAAGAGACGAAATCGGAGTTCTCGCCAAGACGATGAACAACATGGCTGCCGAGATCGAGACGCAGATGTCGACTTTGGAACGCAAGGTGGCGGATGCCACGCATGAGTTGCAGGACACCCTTGGGTTCGTCTCGGCCATCGTGGAAAACCTCGCCGACGGACTGCTCGTGATGGACCCGGACGGGAGGGTCAGCCGCGCGAATGCCTCTGCGCTTGATATTCTGGAACTGGAGCAGGATCCACGAGGCGAAAGTATTCGTGCCGTTCTGGGAAGCGCGGCAGCGGACTTCCTTTACCGCAAGGGTCGCGAACTTGCCAACGGATCCCACGGAACCCAAGGAGATCCGGACTACAATCAGGGTTCGGGAAACGGTTCCAGCCGCGAGCCCACCTTGAACGACACGGCAGAGCTTACCGCAACCAAGGCCGACGGCAGCCTGTTCCCCATCGAACTCTCCGCTTCCGTGGTGAACATGAAAGGCGTGTGGTACACCATCGGCATATTCCGGGACATTACGGTACGAAAACGGGCCGAAGAGGCGTTGCGGCTTAGTGAAGAGAAGTACCGAGGAATATTTGAACAGGCGGTGGAAGGCATCTTTCAGACTGATGCACGAGGGCGCTTGGTGAACGCGAACCCTGCGTCGGCGATAATTCTCGGCTACGACTCCCCGGAGGAACTTCTGCGCGCAAGCAAGAAGTTGGGCGACAAGATCTATGTGGACCAGCGTCGGCTGGAGGAGTTTATTCACAGGATGCAGGCGGGACAGGTCGTTCACGGGTTCGAGATCGAGATCTACCGAAAGAACGGCGAGTCTATTTGGACGGCGTTGCATGCGCGTCCCACCCGCAACGAAATCGGTGACTTGCTCTCCACCGAAGGCATTGTCCAGGACATAACCGACAGAAAACGGGCGCAGGAAGCTCTCCTCGAAAGTCAAAGGCGCTATCGGGACCTTTTCGACATCTCGCCGGATCCCATGCTCGTGCACAGGGGAGGCAGAATCCTTTTCGGCAACAATGCCGCCGCGGAGTTCCTTGGGGTGGATCTGGCCGAGATGCTTACGGGAATGTCCTTCCTCGACTTCGTTCATCCCGATTTTCGAGAAAGCGAGGCCCAGCGAATTGCCCAGGCTGAGAGCTTTGGCCTATCTTCGGACTTTAGGGAAGTTCAATTCGTACGTGAGGACGACACGCTGGGGTACCTGGAATCCATCGCGGTTCCCACCAGTTACAAGGGAGAAACAGCGGTGCTGTCCCTGGGCCGTGACATCACGCAGCGCAAAGAAACTGAGGAAGCCCTGCGAACCAGTGAGGAACGGTTTCGCACCATTTTCGAGGTCGCTCCGGACTGTATATTCCTGAAAGATCTCGAACTGAGCTATACGCATGTGAATCCCGCGGTGGAAACCCTACTGGGACTTCCGGCATCGGAAATCATCGGGAAACGGGCGGAAGATTTCTTTGGCCAGGAGGCGGCAAGTCACATCAGGGAAGGGGATCTGCGAGTGCTCGGCGGTGAAACGATCGACGACGAGCACACGCGGCCGGTTCGGGGCATGTACTTGACATTTCACGATATTCGGACCCCCCTCAGGAACAGCTCGGGCGCAGTGGTGGGCGTGTGCAAGTTCTCTCGCAACGTCACCGATAGGAAGGGCGCGGTTCAGACCGCTCACTTTACCGAGCAGCCGTACCGTTCCGAGGCCATGCTCACCACCCTGGAACAGGCCCGCCATGCGGCACAGAGCGATGGGATCGTCCTGCTCCTGGGCGACAGCGGAACCGGAAAGGACTACTTGGCTCGGTGGATTCACTCGAAATCTAAGCGTTCCGATGCTCCCTTCTTCTCCGTGAACTGTGCCGCCATTTCTCGCGAGTTGGCCGAATCCGAGCTCTTCGGGCACGAGCGGGGAGCGTTTACGGGAGCGGTCACGAAGAAAAAAGGCCTGTTGGAACTGGCCGAGGGCGGCACCTTGTTGCTCAACGAAATCGGAGAACTTCCCCTGACGATCCAATCCAAGTTGCTCACCTTTCTCGACACGCGCTCTTTTACAAGGGTGGGCGGCGAGAAGGACATGCGCGTCAACGCGCGCCTCATCGCGGCCACTCATCGGGATCTGGAGTTGGAAGTGGCCGAGGGACGATTCATGGAACCGCTCTACTATCGGCTCAATGTCTATACGGTGCGTGTACCGCCGTTGCGGGAGAGACTGGACGACATTCCCATAATTGTGGAAGAAATCCTTCTCAGCCTCGCGACCGAGATGCAACTGAGCCAAGTACCCACTCTCGACCAGCAGAATATCAACAAGCTCATGTCGTATCCATGGCGCGGAAACCTCAGAGAACTTCGTAACGTACTCGAACGAGCGGTCATGCTGTCCGGGGGCGGCAAATTGGATCTTACACTGCCCTCTGCCGATGTGGCCTCCAATGAATGGTCTCTCAAGGTCCCATTTCCGGAATCACAAGGCCTGTCGGACCTGCTCGACGAAGTCACGGCAAACGTGTGCCGGGAGGCGTTACGACGGGCCGAAGGGAGCAGAAAGGACGCAGCCGTGCTCCTGGGGATATCACGTCAGTCCTTGTACCGGCATATGAAGTCTCACGGGCTCGATGGCAATTCGATCGCTGCAAACTGAACCACGGCCGAAGTCGGACAGGGCGGCTGAAAAAACGCCCGGAATGGGAAAAGCCCGAGACCCTCACGGTTCTCGGGCTTCTTCTTCACGGTCCGTTGTCGTGAAGCGGTCAAGAAATTTCAAGAAGCCACGAAGAACGCAGTAAGGAAGCGCCTCCCAAGGAACCGAAAGGATCTCGCTCAGCGATGCGCGTCCGGATGCGGAATATCCGAACGAGCGCGCCCTAATGTGATGTATCATCTCAGTGACGTGACAAAAAGACGGAATGTTGCTCTGTTCTGATACAATGACAGAAGTCGTAACATGTTGAAATCACACGATACGGATGAATTGATGTACCATCCATGCGGCACGCCACGAAATGAGACACGTGTAGCACAATCAGGACATCCCATTTGAGACCACGTAACACTTTGATATAACGACACACCTCAGTCTGTTGGACCAAACCGATCAAGTTGGCACTAAGATTGCTCTTTCTTGGGGCAGAGGTGTCGCGGTCGGTCCGGTTTCCATAGTTGCCCCGGCCATTCGTCAAGGGGCAAGGGCAACGGCCTGAAGGCATTGGGCTAAGCCGGCAAATGGACCCCGGGAACAGAGCCGGTCGCAGCGGGTCGGATGCCCCGCCAAATACCGCTAAGGCAATTCGGAGACTACTAAACGCCCGGCGGCATCCGTGGGACTCTCGATCAAGGAAGAGGAGGAACGCCTGATGATAAGGCGATTAGCGGTTACGAGCTTATTGATTGTCTGCTTCGGCATGCCGTGGGGGGCGTACGTGATGGGAGAATCCCCCGTGGTGAACCCTTCGGCTTTGTCGGATCTGGAATTTCGATTTGTCGGGACGGACGGCCAACGTGAATACTTGGGGATCGGACCGGAGGCGAAGCTGTCATTGGGCGGCATCAAGGCCGACTATCTCATCGTCGCAGTGTTCAATTACTATTGCACGATCTGTCAGGAAGATGCTGCATACTTGAACCTGGTCTACGAACTCATTGAGGACAACGTGCTGCTGAAGGGACGCACCAAAATCGTCGGCGTAGCTCCCGGGAATACGGATGCCGAGGTTGAACATTATCGGGACGAATATCAAGTACCGTTTCCTCTGTTCGCGGATGCAGGATTCGCTCTGGATCGTGCGGTCCCGAAGAATCTGAGAGCCCCCATGCTCATAACGCTGAGGAATAACGGCGGGAAGGCTCCGGAGGTAGTGAAGTCTCACTCGGGCCGAATCGAAAAGGTGGAAGACGTGCTGAACGACATTTTGCGGAGCGCCATGCTGAAATCCACCCACGTCATGGTGCGTCAAAGTGATGATGGCAGATAGGAAACAGACTGCGGCCGGCGCACGCGTTCCATGTGAGTGGATGATGCGTGCACGTCCCCAAGGGACACGACCACGAGGAGGTGCATGAGGGAAAACGCCGGTGGGCTGTGAGCGTTAGCTTTGTTCAACGAAATGGCCCTAGGTTTCGGAAAATGTCTCAAAACTCGGGGATGCGCCGTTGACCGTGGTATTATTGCCTCCTATACTCGTTGCCCATGCCACGATCGTGGCTTCTGTGGGGGTTTTGAGACGCTTTCTGGAACTCATGGCCATGAAGCAAGGCAGTCGGTATGTCGGCACCGGTTGGTGTGGACCGCGGCTGTCCGTGGTGGATTGTTTTTTCGGCGGATGAGCCCTGAACACCCGATCTCGGCGCGGACGTCACCGGGGCAGAGAATCAGCAGGGTTGAATCCGGCCGGATTCGGAAAGGCCCTTCATCCACTTGCCGGAGTCCGGGACCGAGGCAAAGTCGCGTGTACCGAGCACAATGCTCCTGACGCACCGTCAAAGTGCCGGAACACTGGATTCGATGCTTTCGATCGCTCGTCCGCGGAAGCCCCCGCCCCAGCTCTTTCCCCTCGTTTGGGAGGGCTGGGGCGAGGTCTGCCGATGTCACCCCATGCCGCGTACCTGAGGTGCCGTATCTTTCCCCAAAGCGCGGTGATCTCCACGATAGCCGTCGCCCCCTGCGGAGGTCTGGGTCCGATAGCCTCCTCTCATCCGGATCGCGCACGACGCAGGAGGTCGGTGTAAGCCCGTGCGGTATGCTGGGGCGGCGTGAGGCCGCCCCGCCGCATGGCGCAACGAACGTGTCTCATCGAGATGCACGGTCGGTGTTTTCCAGCAAACCTAAAAACTCGGGAGCGGGGAGGGCGACGAGGCATGAGGAGACGGCCTTCCGTGTTCGTCGGTGAACGGAAGTCGCGTGCAGGACCGGGCATATACTCCAAGACACCTCACCATACCTACCGTGGCTGAAATCCGGACACGCATATTTGCAAACGGTCGCCTGCCCAGCTCGGTACCCTGAGCATGTGCCATTTCCTTTTGCCCGCGCCGTGCGAATCAGCTGACAATAGGCCGACCGATTGGACATACTGACCTGACCAATCAGTGGCCCGCAGGGGCTCACCGTGAGTAGTCCCGCGGGACTATTCATAGTATGCTCTTTCAGGGCATGAGCACGGTGCCGGCAGGTTCCCGAAGTGTTCCTTCCGGAGTGTATTCGCTAAACAAATCAGCCGCTAGCGCGCAGATTTCCCGGTCGTATGGGCAAGCGCCTTACACGTGTGCCCGTCGCGGCGAAGACTGCGTTCGCGACCGCGGGCGCGATGGGTGGAACCCCGGGCTCTCCGACTCCGCCCGGCGGTTCATTACTTTGGACTATGTGAACCTCGATTTTCGGCATCTCCCGGATGCTCAGCATACGGTAATCGTCGAAATTGCCCTGTTGGACGCATCCATCCTCAAGGGTTATGGCTCCGTACAGTGCTGCAGTCAATCCGAAGACGATGCCGCCTTCCATCTGGGCCGCGATGGTGTCCGGGTTCACTATGGAACCGCAATCGACCGCGCAGACAACTCTGTGAACCCGGACTTTCCCCTCCTCATTCACGGACACCTCGGCCACCTGCGCAATCAAGCTTCCATAGGACTTGTGCAAAGCCATGCCTCGACCGTGGCCTTGCGGAAGCCCGGAGCCCCAGTCCGCCCGTGATGCCGCCATTTCCAGGACCCGTCCGTGCCGCGGATGGTTTGCAAGCAGTTTGAGGCGATACTCATAGGGATCCGCTCCCGCCGCGTGTGCGGCTTCGTCCAGAAAACTCTCTACGACGAACGCGGTATGAGAATGCCCGACCGACCGCCACCATTGAACGGGCACCGTGTTTTGCGGGCTGTGCAGGTCTACGAGGATGTTGGGGATCTCATACGGTATGTCCGCGGCGCCTTCGATGGAGGTTGGATCCACTCCGTCGACTACGAGCGCTCCCTCAAACGGGGTATCGGCCATGATGGACTGCCCGACGATTGTGTGGTGCCATGCAATGAGGTCACCGTTCAGGTCCAGGCCCGCTCTGATACGATCGAACCACATGGGTCGGTACCAGCCGCCCTTCATGTCGTCCTCGCGGGTCCAGATGACCTTTACCGGAACGTGTGCCGCCTTCGCTACATGTACCGCTTCTGAGACAAAATCGGACCGAGGATTTGCACGGCGCCCAAAGCCGCCCCCGAGAAACATCGAGCGAAGCGTAACCTGGTCGGGGCTCAGCCCTGCAACGTGAGCCGCCGCGGCACGATCCGCGGACTGGGATTGGGTGCCCACCCATATGTCACAGGAATCGGCACGCAGATCGACAACGCAATTTAAGGGCTCCATGGCCGCATGAGCAAGGTACGGGACCTCATATTCAGCAGTGAGTTGCCGGGCGGATCCGACAACCGCGGATGCACCTTCGCCCGTTGTGTGTACGCCGCCGCCGTCTTTGTCGGCGAGTTCCTTATACTGTCGAATCATTTCTTCCGATGAAATCTTTACGTGAGCCGGGGTGTTCCAGGTAATTTCGAGCGCGTCCCGGCCAAGTTTCGCGGGCCAATAACCTTCTGCGACGACCGCGACGCCGGACGGAACCTGTACCACGTCTTTCACGCCGTGGACGGCTCTTGCCCTGGAGGAAGTGAAGCGTTTCACAGTAGCGCCGAAGACGGGGGGGCGGGCCACGAGCGCGACGTGCATATCGGGAATGCTCACGTCGATGCCGAAGAGCGCAGCTCCGGTAGTCTTGTCGCGTGTATCCAACCGTGGCACGGGTGTTCCCAGAACCGTGAACGCGGAAGGATCCTTGAGCCGGACCTCTCTCGGTACCGGACCGTTGGCTGCTTTCTCCGCCAGTTGCCCGTAGGTCAGACTCTTTCCGCTCTCGTGAATCACTCGACCCTTTTCAGCGCGACAACTTGCTTTGTTCACGTTCCAGGTTTCCGCGGCTGCCGCGACGAGCATTTCTCTGACCGCGGCTCCTGCCATACGCAGCCGGTCCCACTCGCTCAGAACGCTTGTGCTTCCCCCGGTGGCTTGAAGGCCCCACAGGGCATGGTTGTATGCGGGATCGACCGGCGCAGGCTCCACGGTAACGCGTGTCCAGTCGCATTCCAGCTCTTCGGCCACGAGCATGGGCAGGCTGGTGTACACGCCTTGTCCCATCTCCGAATGGTTTGCGATGATGGTGATGGCTCCGTCGTTTGCAATCCGAATGAACGGGCTCAAGGCAAAGTGCGACACGGGTTGAGGGCTTCCTTCAGGGGATGTCTCGCAATCCGCACTCTCGATGCCGGCCGTAGGTTCTTGCCCGGTGATGAGTCGTGATGCCCTGTGGATCGCTTCGCGTATTCGCTGGTACGTGCCGCATCGGCAGATGATGCCCGACATTGTGCGATCGATCTCCGCGTCGGTCGGCGTGGGATTTCGAGCCAACAGGCTCGCCGCGCTCATGATCTGCCCGGAATGGCAATAACCGCACTGCGGAACATCCCCCAGGGTCCATGCCTTTTGCACGGGGTGGTTCCCGCCGGGGGAGAGTCCCTCGATGGTGACGATCTTCTTCCCCACCACTTCCGAAACGGGTACGTTGCAGGAACGGACGGCCTTTCCCTCCACATGCACCGTACAGGCGCCGCAAATCGACTTACCGCACCCGTATTTCGTTCCCGTCAACCCAAGGTTTTCCCGAATCACCCACAACAGCGGCGTATCGGGAGGCACTTCAACCGTATACTCCTGATGGTTGACATGTAATTTCAGGCCTGTGAAGCTTCTTGGAACAATAATTTCCGCCATCGGACGGCCCTCCCTTGCATCGTAGTAATGAATAGACCCGCGACAGACTCATCTTTGTGCTGCCGGTCAATGTCTCCGTTAACGGGTCATGGCTGACCGGCCTCTCCATCGGAAATGCGTCTCCCACCCCCCGTGCTCCATCCGCATCGGTCTTGTGTAGATGATATCGTATGGATCGACTCGAGGCCATCGAATTCCGATAAGGTTTATTTTCGGGCCGAGGGCACTGCACCCCGTCCACTTTCACGGAGTGTTGAAGAGTGCTTCTTTACGCGAAATCGGTTGTGTTATTATGATCGCTGAGGCGCCGACCGGTAAGACTTGTGCAGTTGGATGTTGCGTCGGCCCCGGGTGGTTCGGACGGCCGGCATTGGATGGACGGGCCGATGCAATCGGCCCCTTTAGCGGCAGGGAGGTCATCATGACGGCACGCCGTACTCAAGAGGGGCGTTCCCGCAAGAGCGACTCCGCTTTCTTGGTTGCTCCGTTTGTGGTGCTGTCCATAGTCCTCGTTTCGGCTTCGTGTGTCTGCGCCCCACAGCTCCTCGGTTCGGGAATTCACCTGGACAAGATCAAGCTCCCGCCCGGGTTCAAGATCACATTGTATGCCGAGGGCGTGGAAGGAGCCCGCTCCATGACGCTCGGGCCCAATGGGACCTTGTACGTGGGTACGCGCGCTCAGGGGAAGGTGTACGCAATAACGCCCGGTCCCGGCGGAGAGCGTGGCGGGAAGGTCATCACCATTGCGAAAGGTCTGAAGTCCCCCAACGGGGTGGCTTTTCGCAACGGTTCGTTGTACGTGGCCGAAATCAGCCGCGTCCTGCGATTCGACGAGATAAGCGACCGATTGACGGACCCGCCGAAACCGGTCGTGGTCAACGATCAATTTCCCGAAGATGAGCATCACGGTTGGAAGTTCATGGCATTCGGGCCTGACGGCATGTTGTACGTACCGGTCGGTGCGCCGTGCAACGTATGTGTTCGGCAAGATCCGCGCTACGCGTCCATCATGAGGATGCACCCTGACGGGAGCGGTCTTGAAGTATTCGCATCGGGTGTCCGCAACACCGTCGGTTTCGACTGGCATCCGCAGACGCACGAACTATGGTTTACCGACAACGGCCGGGATTGGCTGGGAGACGATTTGCCGCCGGATGAACTCAATCATGCTCCCAGGAAGGGACTCCATTTCGGATTTCCTTACTGCTATGGCAATAACGTGCCGGATCCGCAATTCGGCAGAGGTGTCTCATGCGACGAATTCGTCCCCTGCGCCGCGGCTCTGGGGCCGCATGTCGCATCCCTCGGCATGCGGTTTTATCAAGGTGACATGTTTCCATCGGAATACCGGGGGCGGGTATTCATTGCAGAGCATGGGTCGTGGAATCGCAGCGTGCCCATCGGGTACCGGGTGACCATGGTTCGACTTGAAGGCGGCAGAGCGACGGACTACGAAGTCTTTGCTGAAGGGTGGCTTCAGGACTGGAAAGCGTGGGGCCGTCCCGTGGATGTGCAGGTCATGCCTGACGGCGCACTGTTCGTGTCCGATGACAAGGCGGGGGTCATTTATCGGATCGGTTACGGAGATTAGCTCTGGACGGGGAACGACCGGAGGCGGGAGCTGCAGACCTGACGTGCGGCTTAGACTTCGGTAGATGTCGGCTAGATCTTGACATGCGTCGTGTGACGCTATACGGTGCGGTTCAAGGCGAAGTGTGACGCGAGGATTCGGGATTCCGAACAACGCCTTGCCGAACACGACGCTGCGTGCCGCTGCTCGAAAAGAGCGGCAATCGACCGACAATTCATGATCGCTCGGATGGGGCGAGAGGGAAAACGGTGAGAATCCGTTGCGGACCCGCCGCCGTGACCGGGGACGAAAGCCGCGAAGCCACTGTCGATAAAGATGGGAAGGGCGGTGAGTAGGAGGAACCGGAAGCCGGAAGACCGGCCCCAGAGAGAGTGGAGTGTCATGCTCTTCGTGGAGTGGGAGCTTGGCAACAGGGATGGAATACGGCATCCTCGGGTCTCCCCCGGGGATTTCTTTTGCCCTGCCGACGGTTCTTGTTTCTAGACTTCCCCCATGACGATCCAACGCGGTTGAGGCCGTCCCCGTGTCCATTGCGGCGTAACGGCCTCAGACGGCGGAGCGGGCTTTGCTCTGGAGAATAATCCCAAACCGCGAATTCACGTAACTTTTCACTCTTACCGTACTGGTTCCAATTCCAAGGAGGCACGTTCCATGAATCTCTTGAGAGATACCGTACACCGCATCGTTCCGCAGGACGAATCTTATCGCCGAAAGGCCAAGGAGAGGCTCGATCAACTGACCATGCCCCATTGGGCTCTCGGAAGGCTTATGGGCCTTGCGGTCGACCTTGCAGGGATGACCGGGTCGATGTCGCCGCGGACCGAAAGAAAGGCGATCGTCGTGATGGCCGGCGACCACGGAGTGGTTGCCGAGGGTGTCACCAAGTATCCCCAGGAAGTCACGGTCCAGATGGTCTTGAACATCCTCAACGGCGGCGCGGGCATCAACGCTCTTGTGCAGCTGACCAATGCCGAGGTCTTCGTTGTCGACATGGGCGTCGCCGGAGACCTAAGCCCCGCGAAGGACTCGGATCGCTTCCTGTCGCGAGCTATAGGACCCGGCACCGCAAACATCGCCGCGGGCCCTGCCATGACTCGTACCGACGCGGTTCGGGCCGTTGAAACGGGCATCCGGATCGCTGTTGAACTCGGAGGATCATACGACCTTCTGGGCACGGGGGACATGGGAATAGGAAACACCACCCCGAGCAGCGCCATCATTGCGGCGTTTACCGGCGCAGCCCCGGCGGATGTGACGGGCCGCGGGACCGGAATAGACGAGGAGCAGTTCAGACACAAGATCCGCGTCATCGAGAAGATCTTGCAGACGAACAAACCCGACCCGGGCGATGCCTTGGATGTCTTGGCAAAGGTCGGCGGATTCGAGATCGGCGGTATAGCCGGGTTGATCGTCGGCGCGGCTTCCATGCGGAAACCGATCCTGATAGACGGTCTCATCTCAACCGCGGGAGCAATGATCGCGTACGGTTTGGCTCCCGTGACCGCAGACTACATGATTGCCGCTCACATGAGTGTGGAGCAAGGCCACAAGGCCGCGCTGGAGTTCATCGGCAAGCGGCCGCTCCTCGATCTCGATCTCAGGTTGGGCGAAGGAACCGGCGCGGCGGCTGCCATGCCTCTCGTGGACGGGGCCGTGCGGATTCTGACGCAAGTGGCAACGTTCGAGGAGGCCGCGGTTTCCAAAGCGGAGGAATAGCGGTACACTTGGAGTTGATGCGAGACCGAGAGCACTGCCGCGCAAATGCGGTGACGCATTTTCAGCCACGATGAGGCAATATGAGGCGGAGGCCCGCACTCAGGCGCAGAAGGTGACGGGCATGCGGTGCATAACGCGGGAGTCCCACGAAGGTGGGCGGCCCTTTCCGGTGTTCTCCGAAGCCCGGGCCTCCGTGCCGGTTTCTTCTCCGCGAATGCTCGGTAGGGTCCCGGCGTCCCCACCGAGCCCTTTTGAGAATACGTCACCGGTATGTGCTCGACGGGAAACTCGACCAGGACCACGGTCATTGAGCCGGGGTTGGAGACACGCACCATGAGAGATTTTGCACACGGTGGGAATCTGGCCTATCTTTCAGGAATTGCAGGGCTTCCTGAGGAAGAGATACTCGATTTCTCGGCCAACATAAATCCGCTGGGTCCGCCCGATTGGTTGAGACCCGTGGTGAGTTCCGCGTTGGGTTCTCTCGTGCACTATCCGGACCCCGATGCGTCCAAGCTTACCGCGGCGGCAAGTCGGCGGTACCGCGTGCCGAAGGAACAGGTACTGGTGGGAAACGGTTCCACGGAGATTATTCACCTCCTCCCTCGTGCCTTGAATGTATCCCGCGTCCTTGTTCCCGTCCCTACATACTCGGACTATCAATCGTACGCGGATTCTGCGGGATTGGCCGTACACACCGTGGCGCTTCAGGAGAGCGCGGGATTCGAGCTCGATTTCAAGCGTCTTCGTGCCGGACTGAGCGGGGGCGACCTGGTCTTCTTGTGTCGGCCCAACAATCCGACGGGCCTGGTTTTCGATGCGAACGAATTGAGGCAAACAGCCTTGGACAACCCTTCGTCCTTTTTCGTGGTTGATGAAGCGTTTCGCGATTTCGTCTCGGATCTTGACGGCCTCACGGACAATCGACCATGCAATGTCGCGGTACTCTTGTCGTTGACCAAGATTTTCGCCATTCCCGGTCTTCGACTTGGCTGCGCGGTTGCGGAACCGGATGTGGTGACGGCCGTTCGGAGGATCCAGCCGTACTGGTCGGTCAACGGCATAGCTCAAGCCGTGGGAGAGGCCGCTTTGGGAGATTCGGAGTACGTGGAACGAAGCCGTCAATACGTTGCTCGGCAACGTGAACGACTGACGGAGGATCTCGAGTCCATTGGCGGGTTGACCGTGTACCCCGGCAGGGCGAACTTTCTTCTTGTCCGTATCGACCGCACGGGGGTCTCCGCGCGGACGACGGCGGAAAAGATGCTTCGGGACGGGATAGCGATCCGATTGTGCGAGAACTTCCAGGGGCTGGACGATCGCTTTTTCCGCATGGCGGTGAGGACACGGAACGAGAATATGCGGTTTTGCGAATCCCTGAGGCGAGCGTTGGGTGTCGAGCGAAGAGGGACCGTGAAACGTTCCACGCCGGCGTTGATGTTTCAGGGCACGAGCTCCAATGCGGGCAAGAGTGTTATGACCGCTGCGCTGTGCCGTATTCTCCTTCAGGACGGGTATCGGGTTGCGCCGTTCAAGGCGCAGAACATGTCCTTGAATTCCTTTGTCACCCGGGACGGCGGCGAAATGGGGCGGGCTCAGGTTGTGCAGGCGCAGGCTTGCCGGTTGGACCCGGACGTGCGCATGAACCCCGTGCTGCTCAAGCCCAACAGTGATACGGGAAGTCAGGTGATTGTCATGGGCAAGCCCGTGGCAAACATGGACGTATTTGATTATGTGAAGTACAAGTCGACCGTGGTCGATACGGTGGGGCGCGCCTACGATTCACTGGCCGCGGAGCACGATGCGATCGTGCTCGAAGGCGCAGGCAGCCCCGCGGAAGTGAACCTGAAGCACCATGACATCGTGAATATGCACATGGCCAAGTATGCAAAGGCGCGGGTGCTGCTGGTGGGTGATATTGACCGTGGCGGCGTGTTCGCGTCGTTCGTGGGCACCATGGAAGTGCTCGCGGAATGGGAGCGGTCCCTCGTGGCGGGATTCGTGGTGAACCGTTTCCGGGGTAACCAGGATCTGCTGCACGATGCTCACGAATATGTTCGACGTCACACGGGGCGACCGGTACTGGGAGTGGTACCCTATTTCCATGATCTGGGACTTCCGGAAGAAGACTCGGTGAGTTTCAAGGAAGGGCTGTTCAAGAATCCCACGCGGTCGGAGGAGTGCGTTGAGATTGCGGTGGTGGATCTTCCCCACATCTCTAATTTCACGGATTTCGATGCGTTCCTAATCGAGCCGGATGTCCGGCTGAAAAAAGTTCGACGCGCGGAGGATCTGGATAACCCGGACGCGATAATTATTCCCGGAAGCAAGAACGTCATCGGCGATCTGGAACACCTTCGGAACCATGGCCTGGAAGCGAAGATAGGGGAATTGACCCAAGTTCGCGGCACCGAGCTGGTGGGGATTTGCGGGGGATTTCAGATGATCGGCTCGCGCATCGCCGATCCGCACGGGCTGGAGTCCGACGGCAAGACCCTCCCGGGTCTGGACTTCTTGCCGATGACGACGGTTCTGGAACTGGAAAAAACACTCACTTTGGTGAGCGCAACGCATCTGGAATCCGGCCTGACGGTGAGAGGCTACGAAATCCATCATGGACAGACCGAATCGATGGGTCTTGCTCCGCTCCTGGAACATGAAAGCGGAAGATCCATCGGCGTGAAATCGCCGGACGGCAGGCTCTGGGGCACGTACATCCATGGCATATTCGATTCGGATGAATTCAGGCGCTGGTTCATCGACCGACTGCGCTCCCGCCGCGGGTTGCCCGAAAAGGGACGGATCGTTGCAAGATACAACTTAGAGCCTGCCTTCGACCGATTGGCCGATGCCGTTCGGAACAGCCTGGACATGGGCCTGATCTACAAGATCATGGGCTTGTGATTCGTGCGCGGGAGCCCGGACTAGGGAAGGGCGCCTCGGATTCGGGGAATGAACGCGCAAGACGCGGAGAACGGGAACCCCGACGGATACAGACGTTCGGTCTGAAAATCCCTTCTTGCTCTCAGGGAGGAATTTTGACCTGGAGCTTGAAAGCGAGGAATCATTGAAGGACAATCCACGCCCCGAGGGAGAAGGGCAAGACTCCACAAAGCGCGGCGGTAAACTGTTCGTCGTTGGAATCGGGCCGGGCGGCCCCTTGGATCGTACCCACCGCGCGGAGCAAGCCGTCGCCGAAAGCGAGGTCGTGGTGGGATACACACGGTACCTGAGTCTCATCACGGACTTGACCGGCGGCAAGGAACTGATCTCTTCGGGGATGACCAAAGAACGGGAACGGTGCCGTGCCGCGATAGAGAAAGCCCGACAAGGACGAATCGTTGCACTAATTTCTTCCGGGGACGCGGGGATCTACGGTATGGCCGGCCTGGCCGTGGAAATGGCCGAGGTCGACGGAGATGCCGTGCCCATCGAGATCGTTCCCGGCATAACCGCAGCAGGGGCTGCGGCTGCAAAGCTGGGCGCGCCATTGATGCTCGATTTCGCGTGCATCAGTCTCAGCGACCTGCTCGTGCCGTGGGAGACCATTCGGCAGCGGCTCGACGCCGTGGCCTCGGCGGATCTGGTCGTGGCTCTCTACAATCCGCGCAGCAAGAAACGCACAAATCAATTGGAGGAAGCAGCCAAGATCTTCCTCAAGTACCGGAACGGCGGGACCCCGGTTGGAATCGGAACCGCGGTGGGCACGCCGGACGAGCGCATCACCATTGCCACATTGGACAACTTCCTGCACCTCGACATCAATATGAGGAGTATTGTCCTGATTGGGAATCGCTCGTCGCGGATCGTCCGAGGTTTCTTCGTAACCCCACGCGGTTACCGGGTGTCTGTCACCCAATAATCCTTACAACTTCGTCGGTCTGCGAACGATCGTGCACCTCCCGGAGGGCCGGTATGAGAGTCGACCGGTCTTTCAAGGCCGGGCCGGCAAGCCGGAAAGATGCAACATCCGTTTCGAGACAGACTCTAAGTCGGCCCCGTCAGGCCGCCGCCTTGTCCAAACACATCACCTTGTCTTGGTCGGCTGATTTCTTGCGCGCGAGGACGAGGAGGTCGGATGCCAGACGAGGGTAGCGTTCGGTGAGGAAGAGAACGGTCCGCCTATACCAGGAGAAATCCTCAAGGCGCGTCATGAGACGAATTCTGTTCCGGAAGAGGCGAAAACCCGCAATGCCCGTAACGTGGAAGTTCACCGAGCGAATTTGTTCGATCAGCGATTGGAAGGAATAGTACGTAATCCTGCACGGTCTTTCAGAGCCTTTCCAATCGGACTGAAAGTCTAAAGCGATGGTATTCTTTTCTCTGTAAATTTTTCTCGTGAGTCTCTTGACAAGCGAACGCGGCCGAGGAAGCCAACTGATGGGATTGTAGACTAATAATTTCCCCTCCGGAGCCGTCACCCGATACAGCTCCGAGAGCATTTCTCCACCATTGGGAAGATACATGAGGACTTCATTGCACACGATCACGTCAAACGACTCACTCACAAACGGAAGGCCGTCGACAAGATTAACCTGGAACAGCGCTTCATAGGCCTCTCTTGCTGCAGCCTGCCGGAGCTGGTTGGGCCACAGATCCACACCGAAGAGTCTGCAACCCGAGGGCACTTTGCAAAACAACGCAAGATTACCGGGTCCGCAACCGATGTCCAGAATCCGTAAGGGTGTCATCCCGCATGAATCCTCACGTAGAATCGCCTGAGCCAGAGTGGCGAAATGTGCGAACTTCAAACGATGTGCATTATTGTCAATCGGGATATACGGCTTCCGGACGGATCTCGTCGATTTCATGGTGTCCTCCTCCAGAGGAGGATGCACGCATATCATGAGGAACAAAGGGCTGTCAACGAGATTCAAGCAGGGGGGAATTGCGGTATAAGCAAATGCGCGTAGGCGATCGGGTCGGAGCTCGTACAAACGAACTCCGACCCGATTCTCATGAGGGGTTCACCATGAACGGTTTACCAGCGAGACCCTCTCGACTCTCGTCGCCCCCCGCCGCCTCCGGAATTCGTCTTGGGACGAGCCTCGTTCACTTTCAGGGCTCGTCCTCCGAGATCTTTGGAGTCCAGTTCCTGGATCGCCTTGAGACCTTCTTCCCGATTCTGCATCTCGATGAACCCGAAGCCTCGGGAACGGTTCGTAAATTGGTCGACGATGATCTTGGCGGAATCTACTGCCCCGTATGCTTCAAAGAGAGTCTGCAGTTCGCCTTCCGTAGAATCGAAGGACAGGTTTCCGACATAAATGTTGATACTCATTCTGTAGCTCCTTAAGAAAAAGGCACACTCCACATGTGGGAGGAGTGCGTTTACGGTTACGAACAAGGGCTCTTTGTGAACGGGGATGAACCGGATGGTATTACGGCGTGAAGTCCTCGGCACGGTGCCTCTGTCCCGGGATCTTAATCCTTGTATGACTCCCGAGATCCCTGACGCGAGGTCGACCGGAGAAACACAAGTTAAGGTTACTACACACATTAAGGCAACGGTCTTACATTGTCAAGCAATTATCGTGTCGCCCCTTGAATACTGCGGACACCTTCACGTGTGTCATTGCGAGCCCGAGGCTTTGGG
>JAVHLK010000189.1 GCA_031082285.1 Desulfomonilaceae bacterium | reverse complement strand
GCGACGTGCGAGATTTCCGTTAACATCTCGGTCATCGCGCCGGGATTGCCCTATGCCCGGCACGACGCATAATCGTTCGTGGAAAGTCTTGAGCACGACTCACTGTATCCACCCTGTGGGGTTCACGCCGCGGTTCAAAAAGTAGGGTTCGTTCGTTCCGACGGCTGCTCCTCACCGGCGGGCCCGTCCCCTTCTTCGGACGATCCGCCCCCACTCCGCTCTTTATGAGCCTAGCGTTGAGGGCCATGAGTTCCCTCACCCGGGCGACGGTCAAAGGTTCCTGAGAAGGAAATACAAGAATGCAATCGGTGAGATTTTGAATACGCAGGGTCCCTGACAGGACCCACTACCTATCCCCGCTCCTTGTATCGTATGAGCGGACCGAAAAACTCCGTTTCGCAGTAGTGGCACATGAGCGTGAGGGGATGCCGGCCCACCACGAGGAACTTGCCGGGCACTTCCTCGTGATTGGTAATGCAGAACCGATCGGGACATTGAACCACGTCTCCCACGCTTTGGGGAACTTCGACCTTGTGCTTCTCAATGACTTCCCAGTTCTCGATCCTCGTGATGGTGGCCATGGGCGCGATCAATGCCACCACATTGAGCATATCTCTGCTAAGACTGAGATTCTCCACTTTTATGATGTCTTTCTTCCCCATGGAGGGTGATTCGAAGTTGATGCCGACGGCGATGATGTCCCCGGTTTCCCGGGCCAACGCGTTGAGACCGAGCACTTGGATGATGCGGTAGGCTTTTCCTTCGGGAATGTGGTCGATGACGATGCCTCTCTTGATCTTGGCAATGGTGACGGATCGTTCATTCATCTGACGGCTCCCAAAATCAGGGCGAGCAATGCCTCGCGGACGAAGAGCCCGTTGCGGGCCTGCTGAAAATAGTAGGCATAGGGAGTCTGGTCCACATCCTGCGCGATCTCGGTCACGCGCGGAAGGGGATGCATGACTTTCATGGTAGGTTTCGCGTCCTTGAGCATCCCCGCCTCCAGTCGGTAGATACTTCGAAACTTCTCGGCGAGTGCGGTCATTTCGTGCAGACGTTCCGTTTGAATCCTGGTCATGTAAAGGATGTCGACTTCCGCGATATGGTCCTCGATCCGCCTGCCCTCGGTGAACGTTGCGCCCCCTTGCTCCGCGGCCTTCTTGCACTTGTCGATCAGGAACCCGGGCATGGCCAGGTCACGCGGAGAGATGAAGATCAGCCTGCAGTTATTGTACTTGAGCAGCGCCTCCGTCAGCGAGTGCACGGTTCTCCCGTTGGCCAAATCGCCGACCATGGCGACGGTGAGTCCGTCCAAAGTTCCCTGCGTTTCGTTGATGGAATACAGATCCAACAGCGTTTGAGTGGGATGCTGATTCGGACCGTCCCCCGCGTTGATGACCGGCATTTCCACGGCTTCTGCGGCAAGCCTGGCCGCGCCTTTGAGCGGATGCCGAATCACCATGACGTCGAAACCGTACCCGTCATGCATCTTGACGGTATCCCAGAGAGACTCTTCCTTGACCGCGGACGTGATCCTCGGATCGTAGAACCCTCCGATCCGACCACCGAGATTGCGCATGGCCGAGTCGAACGAGGTGCGCGTGCGGGTGGACGGTTCAAAGAACAGCATCGCGCAGACCTTGTCGGTACAGAGCTGTTTCTTCCCGGGATGATCTCTCACCACATCGACTTTCCGCAGAAACCCGTCAATTTCCTCGCGGGTCAAGTCGTTCATGGATATAAGGTCTCTTCCGACAAAACTCATGCTAACTCCCATGCCTGCCAAGGCACAACGAAGCATCAAAGTTCTTGCCCGTTGTCAGTACTCCGGGGCTTCGCCTCGGAGATGGGGTACGAAGAACGCACGATGCACCCCATACGTGGGGGCGACTCATCGCTCCCCCAGGCCCCCATACGCGGCCCGGAGCAGCTCTGCTCCATTCCGAGGGTGCTCAAGGAAACTTCGCGCGTATTGGGGCATCACCTCATTCAATCTCCGTAGCCGCGGCGAAAACCTCCCGGCCTCCCACCACGGTTTGTTTTACCGTACCGGGTAGAGGTATCCCCTCGAATGGGGACCACTTACAGCGGGTTTCCAACGGCCCCTTTCCCATGATGCGAGATCCCTCCACCAGCGTTGAGCCGGACGGATCCAGAACCGTCAGACACGCCGTATTTCCCGGCTCGATGCGTCCTTGGCGCCCCTCCAGGTACGGAGCCATGATCCGACCCGGTACTTCGGAAAACACCTGAGCGATGCGAGTCGGCGAAAAACCGCAATCCCGCATCAACCAACAGACGAACGGGCCTGCGGTGTCCAGGTGAGGCATTCCCGGAGCGCCCTCGGCCTTGTCCTCACGGGTGTGTGGCGCGTGATCCGTGGCAAGAACCTGAACGAGACCTTGTCTGAGCGCATCCACGAGAAATCTCCGGTCATGTTCAGAGCGCAACGGCGGATTACAGTCCAACAGATCCGCGGCCGGGTGGCCGGCACGGCCCGCGCAGAGCACGCCCCCGCGTTCCACGCTGAAATAGAGATGGTGCGGAGTCACCTCGCAGGTGACCGGTACTCGGGCATTGCGGTTGTAATCGTCGATCAGTGTTGCCCCGCGCTCGGTGGAAACATGACAGATATGGGCCTGAAGGTCAAATCTGTTCGTCAGGTCCAGCAGCCGATCCACCGCTCTCACTTCCGCTTCCGGAGGTCTGGTTTCCCATCGCGGCCCGAGATAGGGGCTTTGCCCGAGGATCTCCGGGTCCTCGGCATGAAAGAAGACATGACATCCGCGATACCGTGCCAGAACCGTTTCCAAGTCGCTCCAGGAGGTAAACGAGACCGGGGACCGCGCCGAGTCCAGGTAGACCTTGTAGGGAAGGTTTGCCCACGGCTCCGAACGCTCGGTGACCGCGGCAAACAGAAGAACCGGGCACAAGGACGCCTCTGTGAGACTCGCCTTGAGAGCATAGGATGCCGCGTTATCCGGCGGTACGGCATCGTTGGGCATGGCCGCAAAGAGCACAACCCCACCATGGACGGCCGCTCTCCCGGCACTGGCAAAGGTTTCCTTCCGACACGCGGTTTCCCACTTTTCCCGTGCCTTCGGGTCGGCATTTTCGGGCCTGGGAAACTCTCTCGCATGGACGTGAATGTCGATGAATCCCGGGAAGACGAGCTCGGCATCGGAAAAGGTCTCAATGGGTTCCGATACCGCGCTGACGACTCCATTCTCGATGTGAATCGTTGCCGGGCGTACACCGTCGGAGAAAACCGTGTTTGCGGTAATGCGGGAGATTTCCATGGCAGCTCCGTAAGGGCGATTGTCGGATCCGGACCTTACCCGTAGGCGCTCACGAATAAGACTTTGACAGCGGTTTTTCGATTCGTCCTCAATCCCATTGAAAGCAGGCTTCCCCCGCCTTGATGGACAAGAGCCTGCGCCTATGCGGACCCCACACCCTTTTCTCTCGTTTCAAGAGGCGAGATTCGTGCCTCTCCTATTCGCCCATCGCCTGAATCATGGCCCGGCAAAACGCGGGAAGATCGTCGGGCTTTCGAGACGTGATCAGATTTCCGTCCCTCACCAGTTCCGAATCCTCCCATAGGGCGCCGGCATTGACCATGTCGTCCCTGATCGCGACGTAGGATGTGGCCTTCCTTCCCTTGAGCACTCCCGCACTCACGAGCATCCATCCACCGTGACAGATGCACGCGACGACCTTTCCTTTGGTCACCATCTCTTTGACCAGGTTGACCATGGCCGCGTGGATTCGCATCTTGTCCGGGGCGTACCCTCCCGGTATCACCAGAGCGTCGAAGTCATCCGCGGTCACTTCGGAGGCTTGCGTATCAGCCTCGATGGGGATCCCGTATTTGCCGTGGTACGTCCGTGCCGTCCCGGAACCCACCACGACAACCTCGATTCCTTCTTCCTTGAGCCTGTAATAGGGTATCCAAACTTCAAACTCATTGTACATGTCTTCCACAAGGATGGCCGCTTTTTTACCAACCAATTTCATAATTTCCTCCTTGGCTTCACGTGTTTGGAATTATTGCCCTCTCACTCCACAACCAGTTCGGCTATGCGCATTTCGTCCCGACCTTCCAGGATCTTGAGCGCGGCCGAGTCGCATATCGGACAAGTCGGCTGATAGTGCTCCAGAACGATCTCTTTGGAACAATCGAAGCAGAAGACCTTGATCGGGACAATGACAATATTCAGACCGGCCCCCTCGGCTATTCCGCCTTTGGAAAGTACCTCAAAAGCGAAGTCGATGGATGCGGGCATCACGCCGGTGAGAGCCCCGAACTCGAGCTTAATTCCGACCACCTTCTCGGCTTCATGGAGTTTCGCTTGCTGTTCCACGATCTCCAGGATGCTCTGTACTATTCCCATTTCATGCATTGAATCTCCGTTGCCGGGACACTCCGGGTTTCCTCAAACCGGTTCCCTTTGCTTTCTCTTGTCCGGATACAGTATGCAGCAGATCATCGGGTGAATCAATGTCAATCCTGGAAATCCTGGGGTCAAATCCGGTTTTACATCATGAGGAGATTCGTATCATGGTGCTCGGCGGCGGTGTCAAGTGTCTCGTCCTTCACGAACAGAGTATCCCGGCGACTGTCCGGTGAAACACCGGCACGTAACGGAATGGAATTCCATCTCTCCGGTTGCGGCGGCGTGAGCAGCTTCATCTCTCGTACGAAGAAGACGCCGGCGCATGATGTCCGGCTCCAAAATCGGGTGGGAAGGCTCTGGAACAAGTGCTGAGAAAAGCTCAAAGCCGGACTTGACCCTCCTCCCACACTCGGCCGTTGAATACTGCGGACACCTTCACGTTTGTCATTGCGAGCCCGAGGCTTTGGGAGGGCGTGGCAATCTCAGCCTTTCATGAAGCATTGAGATTGCTTTCCCGCGTTCTGCGCGGGACCGCGCTCCTCGCAATGACGGGAGCGATAGGTTGCAGCGTTGAGGAAATGGGGTAGGATCACCGCGAAATTCAAGGCGCGTCACTATAGCTTAAGGCAAGATTGCCTCGGACCCGGCCTCGAAAGACCGGTCTACTTTCATACTGTCCCTCCGGGACGACGTATGCACTCCTGAGCCCCGACAGGGGCGGCTGAGAGTAGCCCGGTACTTCACGGGTATCGAGCGGTCAGGTGTCCACGACGCTTATGCTCACGCCTATGCCCCCTGTCCTTCCTATCTTCGGGCCCAGGCCGGAATCTGCCACACGGTCCCGCGGTTTACCTCCTGAAACAGCCCGTCTCCGTTCATATCCATGAACAGCCGATAGGTTCCTTGCATGTCCTTGTTGAAATGGGTGGTAAACGCGACGTCACGCCCTTGGAATGAATAGATGGTGATGATCTGCCCGGACGGAGCCGAGTAGAAATCCATATTCGTTTCCTTACCGGGAATGTCCGGAGCGCGGTCGGATTTTCTCGTGGTCAGGTGCTTGAGGGATCGTATGTCGGGCAGTCGATAACTCTGTTGCGCCAGCGTCGACAAGTCGGATAACAGGAAGATGCTCAGAGCGAGTATCGCCATCAAAATCCGCGGCATTTTTCGGTCCTTTCACAATTACCGTGTCCGGTGAACGGTCGCGACTCCTATACCAGAACCGCGG
>JAVHLK010000188.1 GCA_031082285.1 Desulfomonilaceae bacterium | reverse complement strand
CTTGAGCGAGCGGGTTACACGGTCATCTCCGCGGCGAACGGTAAAGAGGCTCTGGAGATCTACGCGAGGGAACAATCCGGCATTTCTCTCGTGGTCCTCGACCTCATCATGCCGCAAATGAGCGGCGAGAAGTGTCTTGAAGGACTTCTCAAGATCAACCCGCACGTGAAAGTGATCGTCTCGAGCGGACATTTCCTGGACGCACGAGAACGCCTGCTCCTCGGGGTCCAGGCAAAGGGATTTGTGAACAAGCCGTATGAGGTGGGACAACTGGTACACGTCGTCAAAGGTGTCCTGGACGCATAAGGAGAAGCAGGTGAGTCAAAAGCAGATGTGACGCCGGCTCTCGGGTCACCCGTCCGGTCACGACTTGGGGGACCGCACGGTCAGGACCGGGCAGTTGGCCGATCTCACCACGTTCTCAGCCGTACTTCCCATGATCAGGTGCTTAATTCCCGTCAGCCCGTGTGTTCCCATTACGATCAGTTCCACACCGTTCTCGTCGGCAAAACGCACGATCTCATGCGGGGGGTTGCCGATGCGTGAGGCGAAATCCACCGAACCCAGCTTTTCGCGGCATTCGGTTGCGATGAGGCCGAGGGCCTTGTCGACCGATTCTTGTATGGATTCCAGGGCCGACCGTATGTCTATGGGTACTCCTTCGTCAAGAGACGGGTAGCCCAATTGGGACGAATTGATCACGTGCAGAATCAGGAGATCCGCACCGAACATCTGCGCGTATTCAACGGCCAAATGACGCGCGGGCAAAGAATTGTCCGAGAAATCCGTACAGAAGAGGATTCTTTTCGGTATCATTATGTACTGCCTCCACTGATTTGAAGGTACATGGGGGCACGAATCGGCACTGTTCAGAGTAAAGATTCTCGGGCCACAGATCAAGAGAAGAAGAGCGGAGAACCAAAGTTAATGAACTCGCGGGGAAAAGTCACGGCGGACGTCGATGTCGGTCACGGACTGGTGTCCAAGGTCAAGGCGGCGATCGACAAGCACGAGATGATGCATTCCGGTGACGGCATCGTCGTCGGGGTTTCCGGGGGACCCGACTCCGTTGCTTTGCTTTACGTGTTGCACATCCTGAAGTCGGAGCGAGATCTGCGGCTCTCCGCGGCGCACCTGGACCACGGTCTTCGCGCGGAGTCGGGTCGGGACGCGGAGTTCACGCGGGAATTGTCCGCGTCGCTCGGCATCGAAGCTCATGTGCAGACTGCGGATGTGCGGGGAATGGCCTCGGAACTCGGACTGAGCATGGAGGAAGCGGGAAGGAGAGCCCGGTACGATTTCTTTGAACGGGTCAGGGCCGAGGTGGATGCACGGAGTATAGCCACGGCCCATCATCTGGACGACCAGATGGAAACCTTCTTCCTCAGGGTGTTACGCGGCTCGACCCTGACGGGTCTCGGAGGGATACCGCCGCGCAGGGAAAGGATAATCCGTCCCCTCATCGAGGCACGGAGATCGGAGATCCTCGCTTTCCTCCAGGAACGGGGAATTCCGTACCGCACGGATCGCTCCAATCTTTCCGACGACACGGACCGGAATTTCATCCGCAATCGGTTGATGCCGTTGATTGCCCGGCGATTCCCGGATTTCAGCAGGCCTTTGACCCGTACCATGAACTCGGTACGAGAAGAGGAGGAGTTCCTGGGAAAGCTTGCCTCGGATCTGCAATCCGGGACGGCTCGGCGTTGCGGAGCCGAGGTGCTCATTGATATTCCCCGCGTACGAGACGCTCCGCGGGTTCTCGCGCGCAGATCTGTTCTCAAGAGTCTGTACGAACTATCAGGGCCTTCCGTAAGATGGGCGAAAGTTCACGTGGACACAATTCTGGACGTCGTGCATGGGGAAAACCCGTCCACGGAGATCCATCTTCCGGGAGGAATCGTACTCTTCCGAGAGTACGACCTGCTGAGCCTTACGTCGGAACGGCCGGAGGAACCGGTCCCCTTTTTCATGTCGGCGGACGGCCCGGGAGAACTTCGCGTTCCGTCGACCGGGGCGATCGTGAGTTTTGATATAGTCGGGCCCGGCCGCGAGACTCATCCGGATCGGACCGGACCTTGGGAAGCCTTTTTTGACGCGGATGTTGCGCGCTTTCCCCTGACGGTTCGTTCCATGAGACCGGGCGATCGCTTTCGGCCGTGGGGAATGAAGGGGACACGCAAGCTCAAGGAGGTGCTCATTGACGTCAAGGTGCCGCGGCGACTCCGAATGAGGATTCCGCTACTGGAGAAGGACACGGAGATTCTGTGGGTTCCCGGGGTCCGACGAGGCCGTGGGGCGTCCATCGTACCACAGACGAACAAGATACTCAGGGTACGAGTCACGGGGCTCGCATGGTGAGCGCGTGCCGGCCGACGGGGAAGCCCTGTGCGCGGGTTGAGTGTTGATACCTGGGCGGGGACGTGCAAAGATACATGGACCGGCAACACGGAAAGTACGCGTCTTCCATGCACACGCGCGGTCCAAGAGGTGATTGGCATTGCTTAAGCCCCTACGAATGCTCCTGGTTTCCGGGATTCTGCCGATGCTTGCGTTCACGAGCAACTCCATCGCGATCGACGGTTCCATCCGGGACCGCGGGCACAATGAGGTGGCGGTGTCCCGGAAATTGGCCCAGAGATCTCTCGATTCAGGGCGGGAGTACGGACACGGTGCCGCGGGTGCGACCTTCAGGGGATCGAGCGGTAAGCTTTTTGAGAAGGTCATGAGTTTGATCGATTCCGAGTATCCGGAACCGGTGTCGGAGAAAGATCTGCTTGAGCACGCGATGCTCCGGCTTACTCTTACGATCCTGCCGCAGTGCATGGAGGGCGTGCCCAGTCTTGAGGAATGCTCGAGACCTTTCCGCCGCTGCTTCTTGAACGCGGTGGGGGCCGTTGCCTCCAACTGCGGGTTGGACAGGGACCGCCTGCTGATGTACACGCTGAGAATGCTGTTGAGGGACCTCGATCCCAATTCCGCACTCCTGGATTCGACTCTAATAAAAGAGCTGAAGATAAGCACCTCGGGAAAATTCGGTGGAGTGGGCATGGTAGTCAGCCCAAAGGACGGCGATTATGTAGTGGTTTCTCCCTTTGACGGGTCACCGGCATTCAAGGCGGGGATCAAGTCCGGAGACACCATCATGGAAATCGACGGCAAACCGCTCCATGGTATGCCTCTGGTGGAGGTGCTCCAGCTGGTGCGCGGGCCGGCGGGGTCGGGAATGTCTCTCACCATCAGGGACGAGAAGACCGGCAGGGTAGGTCGATTGAAACTGAGAAGACTTGTGATCAGCGTTCCCCCCGTACGGCGGACCATGCTGTCGGACGACATCGGTTACCTGAGGATCGTGAATTTTCAACACGATACCGCGGCCCACGTGAAAAAGGCTTTGGAAAAAATGTTCGACTTTGAAGAGGGCGGTGTGAAGGGCTTGATCCTGGACCTGCGCGACAATCCGGGCGGCCTGTTCGGTGAAGCAATCGCGGTGGCCGACCTCTTTGTCCCCTCAGGCGTCATCACCTCGGTAAGGGGCCGCACGAGGGAGTCATACACCGAGTTCAAGGCACGCGGCGCCGGCACGTATCCCGAGGTTCCCATGGTGGTTCTCATCAACAGGGGGGCGGCCAGCGCGTCGGAGATACTCGCCGCAGCACTCCAGAGCAGACCCAACGTTCTGGTCATGGGCGAGAAAAGCTTCGGGAAAGCCTCTGTGCAGGCTGTTTTTCCTCTGGGCAATGGGATGGCGCTTCGCCTCACGACGGCCCACTACTACACGCCGGACGGAAAGGACATTCACGGTAAGGGCCTCGAACCCGATATCGAAACCGCATCGCCGCAGGGCATCACCAGGGCGAGGATGGGCGATTCCGACCTGCGCACGGTTGCGGATGACCCTGAGGTTGCCAAAGCGGTCACGTATCTAAAAAGGGACGATCACCTTCGGGAGTCTCTGTTTCCGTCCTTGTACTAAGAGCGGGTGACAGCCCGTTGTGCCGGTCCACGATCCGGGACGTGCAGTATGGACGGAAAAGTGATATCGTGGAAAAGGAACGCGTACTCGGCAATGTCCGGCAGAGCCGTTGAGGAGGAACACCGAATGGTGATGCCGGACGAGTGATGAGTGGAAGAAGCAACGGGTCGCAGCGAATAGACGACTGCCCGTGTCTGATTGCGCGATCCGAGAACAACGTCCGAGGCGATCTTCGACCCGGACGTCCGGCTCCTCTGGGTGGCGGGGAGAGTTCGGCCGAGTCCCGATCCCCGGGTGAGAGAGCGGCGCGCCGGAATCCGAAGAGGGAGTCGGTGACCACGCGAAGGATGACGGATCGTAATGGTCGATCTCGTCGTACGATAGGTGGCGAAGTGAAAGAGCGACGGAGATGGCGGAATTGCGTCTGCGGCATGCGGGTGCTGTCGACCGATGAACAGATCCGGTCGGGGAAGATGACCTGTCCGGTATGCGGCGCCGTAATGGGCGAAGATGAGAGCGCGGATATGGACCCGTCGGCTGCGGATACTCAGTTGATCAACATCGGCGACATGGCGCGGATGGCCCAGGAAGGCGTGGATGTAGGGGTGTCGGGAGAGTGGGACACGGCATCGTCCCGTGATCCGCTTCCGGAAAGTGGCGACAAAGGCGATCGGTAGCACCTCCTTCGACGGTAACCGCGAGCCCCCCCTTTGGCGGCAGGGCGCATAGCGTGGCAGACCTGAATGAAGATTGTCGCAGGTGATTTTATGCTTGACCTCGACCGTGCATCTATGGCATTCATCTGTTTTCCAATGACTTGATTGTGCGGTGGAGCAACGGCACCGGTGAAACCGGATGGGGTGACCAAAAGCACCTTGCATGCGGTGAAATCGCTCCGTTTTTTCAGTCAACGTGGAGAAAACGGATCTTGGTGCTTGCTTTTACACCTATTTTTGTGTATATTTTTCGTGCCTTTCGCGTGAAAGCGCAATTTTTTATGCTGTGTGTTAAGGAGGTTGGATGAGCATGAGATTGCCGGCCGGCCATGCCAGAAGGCTTTTCCTGGGATTTTCCTGCTCAATCATGTTTCTGGTGGTGTTTGCCCTACTCATAGCCCACAATACAGAGGCGGTATCGTCGAGTATTTCCAAATCCCCCTTTGAAGACTATCCCCTGACGGTTGGAATTCCTACCGACGATCCGGTGACGACCATCGATTTTTACAAGAAGTTAGGCTTTAGAGCCACAGAAGGGCTTTCCGGAAGCTTGGACGTGGTCCGCATGGAAAAACGGGGCACTCCCTACAAGCTGGAGATCTGTCACAGCAGATTTTCCGAGGCCGGCCCGGTGAGCGGCGGGGTTTCGGGGATGAGCTTTGAGGTCGAGTGTCTGGTTGAAGCGGTTTCCGACCTGAAGACCAAAGGACTGCAATTCGTCGAGACCGGCGGGACCCGTGACGGTGTGCGCTACGCTTCCTTGAAAGACCCGAACGGCATCAGCATTAAGCTATTCGAACCATAATATACGAAAGGGACGCCCAAGAGGGCTTCCCTTCTTCCCGCCCATTACACCCACATGCGTTAAATAAGCGTCTTGGACACCCGGCACTGATGTACCGGGCGACTCTCAGCCGCCCCTGTCGGGGCTCAGGAGTACATGCGTCCCGGAGGGACGATATGAAAGTTGACCGGTCTTTCAGAAACTGTCTCAAAACTCAAATTTACGCCCAAGTCGTGGCACGTCGCGGTGTAGGGGCGG
>JAVHLK010000187.1:3878-5738 GCA_031082285.1 Desulfomonilaceae bacterium | reverse complement strand
TTGCCGTCATCAAGGTTCGAATCAGGTCGACATGGAACATGTTCCCGGTGCCGGCGACCTGAGATATGGGTAATGCTCAGGGCTCCGCCTGGGAACGCGTACCGGGAGGCTCCGCCTCCATTGTGGCCCCGGCCGTCTCGGTGCCCGGAGATGAGGGGATGACGGGCCTGCCGCGCAGAACGCGGGAGTCCCACGATTTGACCGGGCAGAACCCGAGGTCAGGTGTTTTTGGACGGCGCCGGGGAACGAGAAGGAATCCCGTTACTTCTTGGCGTCTGGGAGACTTTGTGACTTGATTCTACGTGAGGTCCGCGTCAGGTCCGGACAATGATCAGATTCATCTCACCGGAATAGACGTCGTTTTCCGATCCGTCCCAATGGGCGTGCACAACGTCTTTTCCCGTCTGGTGTTTCACCTTGGCCACGCCGTTCTTGGCCGCGAATCGTACGGTGCAGGTGTCGCCCGTACCTTCCAGGTCTGCGGTCCACTCTCCCCCGGACTTCCAGTACGCGTAGAGCGTCGTCACCGCCGAGAAGGGCGTCCATTCAAAGAGAACCCGTGCAGGCAGATACGTTGGGCCGTTTCCTTCGGCACGCAACATCACCAGGTTCCCCGACCTGGTAACCGTATCGCTTCCCAAGACACGGGGCCTGTTCTTGTCCAGCCACTTGAGCGGGTAGGGGAACACCACGTTACCGATGTATGCAGGCATCATTCTTTCCAATCGGTTTCTTAGTGGGGTCTAGCCGCGGAATGGTTCCCGTTGTTGCGTCTCTGGGGGGACGCAACGGCGAGGGAAGGCTTCGTAATCAGTTCAAATTGGATGTTTGGATCGCTTGCCGGTCATGCGTTCGATCCGTATCTCGATGACCGCGGTGACGGCGACGATGGAATCAGGGAACGTGTAATTCTCACGGTTGGTGTAATGTTCCATAATTATGTTGAGGGCTCGTATCTTCTCGTCGCGATCTTCGACCAGGCCGGCTCGGCCGAACCCGATGACGCTGCGGTAGGTGATGGCGAAATCGCACGGATCGTCCGCGGGAACCAGCTCCACGTCGGTTTCGGCCTCGAAACAAACCCTATTGTTCTTCGAGATCATGTCGATCTTCTTGCCCTTCGGGGACGAGTGCACATACAGGCGATCATCCTTGTACCCGAAGCACACGGGCACCACGTACGGCATGTTGTCTTCCGCCAATCCGATGCGGCATATCCGGGCTCTTTTCAGAACGGTCTCGAGGTCTCGGATGTCGGTGATCTCCTGTTCCGTGCGCCTCATTCGATTAAGCTCCCTTTCGGTGTGCGCGTCCCGCGCAAGGCGCGACGATGCCGACGCGGGGACATAGGCGACGTGATATCTGAAGCCGAGTACCTGGATGGAGGGAAATGCGGACGCGGGTACGCGTCACACAAGAAAAGGCATTCTACTGCCTTTGAGCCGTGCGACTCAGAGCACTCCCCATAAATAACTTCCGCGGCCACGCTGCCGCACTCGGCCCAACGTGGCCGCGGATACAATCAAAAGGTAATGGGAGGCGGAAACCGCATCATCCCGAGTGAGCCGGCGCGGTCACCCGGTGAACGGGCATCTACCAGCGGGAACGACCGCCGCGATCGCCGCCGCGATCCCTTCCCCCGCCGCCGCCGCGATCGCCGCCGCCTCTGTTGCCGCGGGGCTTGGCTTCGTTCACTTTCAGGCTGCGGCCGCCGAAATCCTTGGAATCGAGTTCGCGGATCGCAGTCATTCCCTCTTCTCGGTCCGCCATCTCGACGAAACCGAATCCTCGGGAACGGCCGGTGAACTGATCGGAGATGATCTTTGCAGACTCTACTTCGCCGTAGGTCGCGAACAGGTC
>JAVHLK010000187.1:2212-3674 GCA_031082285.1 Desulfomonilaceae bacterium | reverse complement strand
CTTACTTCCTTGCATCGCGCCCGCAGTCCCGGTGGGATTCCTTCGGGGTATACAATTCTCCTGCCTCGCGGGCCTATCGTACTCATTCATCACCCCGGTGTCAAGGGATTTAGGCCCCGTCAACGCGAGCCCCAATCCGGTCGCTCCTTGCAACCCACAGGACGGACACGCACACGATCCGTACTTACATCACCCTGAAAGCACAAAATATTCTCATTATATTAGTGAATTCGGTCCAAAGATCCGCGGTCGTTCCCCTGCTGAGGTTCCCGTTCGGAAACGAGACAAAGAGAAAATTTCCGGGTGCCGAGGTCACGGGTTTCCGACCCGCAGCTCAACGACAAAGCCGAGCGTCTTGTCGATTGACGCGACGACCAATTCCTCCGCGGCGTCCGGGTGAACGATCCTGTCGTTGGTGGACAGATCGTGGACGGTCACCCCCGGCGGGAGATCCACGTCTCTGACGATGAAGCAGGCATGGCCGGTCCGAATGGGAACCCCGCGGTCCGAGCTGGTGTTTCGGATCCGTGTACGAGAAGGGATCACGGTCAGGGGGAAGTTCGTGTACGAGTCCTCTCCCATCGAGTCGTGACCTTGATAAAGGCGGTAGGTAATGACGACGGTAAGGTGCGCTTCTGAAAAGAAACGGTCCACGACCGAGCGGATCGGCCCCTCCAGGTCATTGATGAACGCGGCCATCACGACACCTCGTCGAGCAATTCATACGCGTCATCGGCAGATGCCGGGGTGATGCATTGAACCGTGGTCACGTACGGCGAAAGCATCTGTTGGACGACCCAGTGAGCAGACGCGACGGACCGCCCGAGAGAAGACGGGTCCGATGGAGCATGAGGCATTTCCCCGAGGGTGACGTCGAGGGAGCCGAAGAGGGACAGGCGCTTCAAGTCACGACGCGACATTCCGTGGGATGCCGGAGTCAGGCCTACGGACGCGCGATGCACGATGTCCAATGCGATGTACGCCTGAACCTTTCTGATCGGCTCGGGAATCGTGATCGTGGAGCCGTCGACGTCTTGGGCATCGGGAAGCCGCCGGGGGAAGGGGAGCGCCTGTCTCTTGTACACGGGCCGGCCGATCCAGTGGAACCCGGTTTTCATGAGCAGGGCCGCGTGCATGAGGCGCTCCTCTTTGTGCGATTCAGTAAGGTCTTCCCAGGGCGTCGCGTCGAAAAGGGTCGTTGCCGCAAGGTAGGAATCCGCCTCGCTTACCGTGATGAAGCTGTTGCTGGAACTCCCTCCGGGGGTCGTACAAATCGCCACTGCGGTCCTCCTTTCGTACTCGGATCCATTAGTTCGGAAGCGCATTCCGACGAAACACGCGAAGAGGGAATGAACCGCCGGGACACAAAGACGCCAAGACTCGGAGACGCGAAGAGAAGAAGTCTCGATCTCTTCGTGTCCCGGTCTTGGCGACCCGAGGCGGAACTTTTCAGGGCACGACA
>JAVHLK010000187.1:0-2204 GCA_031082285.1 Desulfomonilaceae bacterium | reverse complement strand
CGATCTCTTCGTGTCCCGGTCTTGGCGACCCGAGGCGGAACTTTTCAGGGCACGACAACGTGCCGGCGGTTACGCGGTGTCCAGTCCCTTGAACAGGACCACCGCGTCCTCCACCGCGAACTTCGCGTCGATCGCGTAATGGAGGATGAACTTGGTGCGTCGCCTCTCGCCGTCACGCTCGAATTCATAGGTGACGTCCTCTTCCAGGGCCACCACGATGTTGAGGCGGTTGGTGAGGAGGTAATAATCGTCGGGCATGACCGCGAGCGCGCGTATGGGGATGCCCTGGTACGTGTACCGGGTGTACGGATCTTCAGTCCGGGCCTTATCGCCGTCCGTGGTCTGACGGTTCGTCGCGATATAGTGGCCGTACCGTGCTTCGGTTCTGGGGCTGACGTAGTAGCGCAAGTCGCTCATCTGCCGCCAGTACTTGGACGGCAGAGCAACCTTCCCGCTGTAGAAGACTTCGTCCGTGACCTCCTGAGGATCGGCCGAATGATCGAGCACGTGGGACGCGCACTGCGTGAGCAGTCCGTTGAACGCGGTCAGGCCCGGGACGGCCGACCCCGTTTGGGAGAGCATCACCGCCTCTTCGATGTCGTAGGCCACCTGCCGGGCCATCTCCTCCATGACGAAGTCTTCGAGCCGATCCTTCATCAGGTTGTTTCGTACGGTCTTGTCGCTGAGGTACACCGCGGCGGCGAAGTCCTGGCAGTCCAGGGTAACCTTGTTGAAGGAGAGGCTCGAACGTTGGTCCTCCGTGAGCGCGGTGTGCTCGTTCACGGGGAAGGAAATCCGCCCGGTGAATCCCGCGAAGTCCAGGTCCATCTTGGCCTGCGCGGTACGCTCGATGCGCACGTCGCCGAGCAGAGTGGGTTGTGCCCTGATCAGTTCGATGAATGCGTCCAGCCTCCGGTTGTCGATGAGTCCGCCATTGATGACGGTAAGATCCGTGTACGACAAGTCGCCCTTCGCGGCGAGCTGCCTGTTGTTCGGCGTATACATCGTAAGAATGCCTCCTCTGGTACGTGAGTGAAGTCGAGTGACGGGACGCGGTCATAGTCCGGCGAACATCCCTCTGAACGGGCTGCCGGCCTCGCCCCGGATCACGGGATCTTCAGGCGAGGAGCGGCGTCCCACTGCGGCATGTTCCAAAGCATCCTGCTTCTCCGCTATCTGCGTCACCTGCGCACTCAGCTCGTCCAATTGCCCGAGGATTTTCTCAAGGGAGCCTCGATCGTCGGATTTTCCGGCCGAGTCATCGATGTCCCCGTTGTCCGGGCCGGTCCCTGCCCCCTGCCCTCGGTCGAGTGCCGACAGCCTCTTTTCCAAGGTCTCCGTCATCCGCGCCTCCGCGGCCGCGGTGGATTCGGCAATAAGATTCCTCACTTCGTCGACGGTCATGCAATTGTCTCCTTTGTCGTCGTTCGATCCGACGCGTGTTTCGACGGGCCTGTCATCCGAGGGAGGCGGTGCGCCGGGGACCTCCAGGGCGGGCTCCTTCCCGGTGCCTGATTTGAGGGTGCCCACGACGAAACTGCCCCCCGTGTCCGCGATGGGCTCAAGAACAAACTCCAAGTCACGTTGAAATTCCTCAAAATCCGATTCGTCGCGCTGAACGTACTTCACCGTGTCGGCACACTCTTCCCTCTTGGCGGTGTCGACCCGTCCGAACCATTCTTGGCCGTACAGGCGCTCGAGTTCGGTGATGTCCTTTTCCAGCGGCATGATGATCGCCTGGATGACTTGACCCGGCATGGGATACACTCCTTTGAAATCATGTTTGATCGAGGCGAACGGGGTCCAATTGGCTCCATGGTCCACCAGGGAAACAAAGTCTACGTCGACATCAGAAAGGAACGTCACAACATCTCGTTTGTTTCGTGTCGTCACGTGGATGGGCATACCCGTCCTCCTCATCGATCAAGACTGCAATTGTTGGGGGGGAGAGAATGAGTTAGAGTCTGTCTCGAAATAGATCTTCCATCTTTCCGACGTACCGGCCCGGCCTTGAAAGACCGGTCTACTCTCATACCGTCCCTCCGGGACGTGCACGATCGCTTGCCCCCAAAGGGGCTACGGAGAGCAGCTCGGTACTTTAGAAAGGTCTCAAAACTCAAATGTACGCCCAAGTCGTGGCACGCAGCGGTGATAGGGGTAGGAACAACCGGTTACCCGGCCGCTCCCCCCTCCGAACCGTACGT
>JAVHLK010000186.1 GCA_031082285.1 Desulfomonilaceae bacterium | reverse complement strand
GTCTGGTTTTGTGACTTAGAAGTCACAAAACCAGACCTGACCCCATATCTTTTCCATGTGATGTGGTATAGTGCCTTCAGGAAGTTCTGTCCGAAATGCAGTCGTCCGTGCCCTTCCCGGGCAAATTTCCCCGACCCCCCGTGATGGAGGGGAAGGAATGAGGAGTTCGCCATCCAAAACCCGGGGAGCCGGACGTTGGACATTGATCGCTTTCTGGGGCAAGTGCATTATAATCCCAAGATTGCCGTGTAGTGCGAGGGAGGCATGGATCGACCACGGATCAACGCGAGAGAAATCGTCAATGATATTCTCTCGGGGTTGGATGATATCGCGTTGATGGAAAAGTATCGGCTCTCATCCAAGGGTCTGCACAGCCTGGTCAACAAGCTCATCGCTGCGGGACTGCTGAGACGCCGGGATGATACCGCGAGTTCCGAGGACCGGCGACGACGAATCAATGGACGGCAGTTTGTGGCGGATCTGACCTCCGGTATGAGCGAGTCCCGGTTGATGCGAAAATACGGATTGTCTCCAAAGACACTTCAACGCGTCTGCAGCAAACTACTTGCCTCAAGGAACAGGTCGGCTCGGGAGTTCCAAGAAGAAATTCCCATCGACGAAACCACCGTCGTTCAAGCAAACGTACGCCAGGTTCAAAGGTACTATCCGGATTTTGTCGTGCCCATCTATGAATCGGCCAGCCCGGAGATTCAAGGAAGAGTGCGTGACATTTCCGAGGAAGGCGTGGGCGTGGTGGGTGTTGAGGCGTCAACATATGAGATCAAGACGTTTGTGGTCCTCGGAGACCCTTTCGGCGAGGTGGGGTCGTTCGAATTCGAAGCGGAATGCCGATGGGCCAAAGCGAGTGACGGGCAACAACGAAATGTGTCAGGGTATCGGATCGTGGAGATTGAGGAAGCCGACTTGACTCGGCTTCGCAAACTCATTCACCTGATCGCGTTGCGTGCATGACAAGGGACGAAGGTTGGGGTCTTGTTTCTTGAATGAGAAATCAAGAAGCAAGTCCCCGGTCGTGTTATCGAAGGTATGTGGTCTTCTCCGCGATGTCTTTGCGTGGAGTCTGAAAGGAACTCCCGCCGGGTTTGCCGAGGCAAATCAGCGCGATCGGGTCCTTTTCCGCGGGTACGCCGAGTATCCGTCGCATCGCGGACTTGTCGAAGAGCGTGAACCAGAGGCTGCCCAATTCAAGCGAATGGGCGGTCAGAAGCATGTTCTGAATTGCGGCCGCGCACGCATGTTGATAGGCTTTGTACCCTTCGTCGAGGAACATATCGGCTCCCGTTTTCTCCGGATCTCCCACCACTGCCACGATCACGGGCGCGGTCTTCAGGAAGTCGACTTCATACCGATTCAACCATTTCCATCCGCTTTTCTCAAAGAGGATCTTCCTGCGCTCTTGCGCCTCCGCGAAGATACTCTCCTTGA
This sequence comes from Desulfomonilaceae bacterium, assembly GCA_031082285.1. Classification (GTDB taxonomy): domain Bacteria; phylum Desulfobacterota; class Desulfomonilia; order Desulfomonilales; family Desulfomonilaceae; genus JAVHLK01. The sequence continues at coordinate 4,403 of JAVHLK010000186.1, read as the reverse complement.
CCTCCGGACTGGTAATAACAATGAATTCCCACGGTTGATTATTTGCGGGGGACGGTGCCCACACCGCGGATTCGAGGAGGGTGCGGATCGTCTCGTCATCGAGGGGATCCGGCAAATAGTTTCGGCAACTGCGTCGTTCCTTGATTGCGGTAAGCAGGTCCATACGCCATCCTTTCGGTTGAAGAACACGATGATCGAAGACCGTACACGACGGTAGTGCGGCCCTTCAACGAGAATACTGCCTGAGGGCTCTCAAAGTCAATCCGGAACGGTGCGATTGCGGCAGGCGGACAGTGAGTGTTGACTCGTCATCCCGCGCGGACGTATGTTCACCCAGGGGAGCGTTACGATTTGGATGAGCCGCCGTTCCCGGCGGTTCTTGATGGGAGGCCGTGTCATGGATGAACAGACCGTTGCCGTTGTGGTGAATGAAAAGAACACGACCGTGCCGCGAGGCACCACTGTCGGAGACCTGAGGGATCTGATGAAGCCCGGCGCGGACGTCCTTGTGGTGAATGGTTTTCCCAGCGGACCGGCCAATGAATTGAACTACGGCGATCGGGTGGCGCTCATCAGACGAGGAGAAATCCCTGCACGAGACGAGCTGGAATCGCTCATGGCGGCACGCCACACTCCGCGGGTTCACGAGCGCATGAAAAGGTCCGTTGTAGGAATAGCAGGGCTCGGAGGTCTCGGGTCCAACGTGGCCGTTTCTTTGGCCCGTATGGGGGTCGGGAGGCTTATTCTTGCGGACTTCGACGTGGTGGAGCCGACAAACCTCAATCGCCAACAGTATTCCATCGATCACATAGGAAGGGCCAAGACCGACGCCATGAGCGAGATCATCGGCACGATCAACCCGTACCTGACGATCGCACTCCACCAGGTGGAACTGAACAGGGACAATATTCCCCAGGTCTTCGGGGACGCGCAGGTCATCGTGGAATGCTTTGACGGTGCGGAAGCCAAGGCCATGATTCTGCAGGCCGTTCCCGAACTTCTCCCGGACGCGTACATCATCGGAGCATCAGGTCTTGCCGGATACGGAGACAGCAATTCCATCCAAACCATGAAGCTTGGCGAACGAGTGTTCATTGTTGGAGACTTGACCACGGCCGCGGAGCCGGGCCGCGGGCTGATGGCGCCGAGGGTGGCCATCGCCGCAGGTCATCAGGCCAACATAGTAGTGGAGATCTTGATGAACATAGTGAGCACGGAGGACTAAGCCGGCGCCGTCCGGGACACTCGGTCTCGTGCGTCCGCATCTTGAAAACACCACACAAGAAATACGATTTCGCAAGAGATTCTTGGGCTCACCAAGTGCCCACAGGCCGTTGCCGAGTATCGATCGGCAGCTGTCGGCGTCCCACGGGGAGTTGCCTGATGGGTGATATACTCCGTACAGGTATGTTGCACTGACGAAGGATCTGGTGAGCGTCGGAAGGTCTGTCCTTCAACATGCGCAAAAACTCTTGCCTACCGGGGATTGGTCGCCCGCAATGCACTCCCGGCCCTGGAAAGAGCCGGTCGATGTCCCCCGGACGGATCTCGGGTTTCGTCGCGGCCGCGTCGGTTGGTTTCACGGGCGTGGGTCCGCGCAGCGTGCGTAAACACCGACGTATGTCCCCCACACTGTTCTCGCGTAAGTATTGCAACAATTCGTCCGACTCGGGAATCTGAATGATGAGCGGCCTGTTGACATCAATTTTCTCGAGAAGTTCCGCGCACTCATCCGCATCGGTTGCATTCCCGTCAGGAAAGTCCTCGGCCGTTGCAGGCATGGCCGGCGCAGGCGTGCTGCACAACGCGAGGACAAAGATCGGAATCAGTGCGAAAACCAGCCGCATCATAAGTAGATATCCTCTCCGGCACCTTGATCGTGCGATCGCGGGGCTATTAGGTCGGACAGGCCAAGCCGGGGTTGGTTCCCTTGAGCCCGGCGGCCTGTGTCACCGTCGTGACCTGAACCCTGTTCCGAAATTCAGACTTTACCCGCCGGTCCTTTTCTTGGCAAGTCCCGGAGGCGAGATCATTCGATGCAGAGTGCAATCGTGGGACGGGAGCGTCAATGATGGATGGAAACCGGTTTGCACATGATGAATAACGGGCTGTCTCTTGTGAACAACATATTGTTCATCGGGTTTGGACAACCGGGGGAAGAGAAAGATTCATCGAGCAATTACATTGAGTTGAAACAAGAGACATCACGGTACATTAATTGCTCTTCTCATAGTACTCCTTTGTCCGGGTGCCTCGGGATATCATGGTTGGTTCGCATGATTTACATCAATGAAACAGTTCGTCATCCCAACGCCGTGGAAATCGATGTGGGCGGAGTGGTGGATCAGGAAAGCATCCCGATCTTAAACGAAGTCTGCGAGCGCCACTTGCGGTCGGGCCGACGCGTGCTGATAAATCTGGAATCCGTCGTCCACATTACCAGGGATGGGAGGAGGTTTCTCAGGGAGATCCGCAGGAATGTGAGCATCGCGGGCCTGCCGGAGTTCATGAAACTTGAGCAAGGATCAGTGTAATAGGGAGAGACATGATGAGTTCTGACAACATTTTTCGCTTGGAGAAGAAGGGCGACATAGGGATCGTGACGTTTGATGTCGCAGGGCAACCCATGAACACGTGGACTCGAGAAGCCGTGGAAGGCTTCCTCGCTCTTCTTGACGATCTGGAGAAGGCCGCCGATGTCCGCGGGGTCATTTTCATCTCCGGCAAACCGGGAGTATTTCATGCCGGCGCGGACCTGAACATGCTGGACGGGATGACCGACCGGGCGGAGACCGCCAATGCGTTGGACATCTTTCATAACGCGTTCAAGAGACTGGAAGCGCTGAGTTTCCCCACCTTGGCGGCCATAGACGGGCATTGCTTGGGAGGGGGCCTTGAATTCGCCCTCTCGTGCACGGCTCGGATCGCAAAGGATTCCGGTTTCACCAAGATCGGTCTTCCGGAGTGCTCATTGGGGATCTTTCCCGGAGCCGGCGGGACCCAACGGCTTCCACGGCTCATCGGGTTCTCCGCCATCGAACCCATCCTCCGGGGCACGATCTTTCCTGCAGGCAAGGCGCATGAGATGGGAATCGTCGACAGGCTGGTTCCGGCCGACGGAGACCTTCCGGCGGAAGCCCTCAAATTCCTGCACGAGGTCATCACGGACAGGGGAGTGCTGAAGAGGCCGCAGCATGACTTTTCCGCGCTGGATCAGGTGGCCGAGATGGCACGCCAAGGTGTTCTGAAAGTCACGAAAGGTCGGGAAATACCGGGGCCTATGCTGGCGATACAATCCATCCGGGACGGCCTCAAGGTTTCCCTGGCGGAGGGCCTTGAAATCGAGAAGAACAACTTTGTGGAAGCCGTGCTGTCCAATCAGGCCAAAGGAAGTATTCACACGTTCTTCCTGAAGACCATGAGCGACAAACCCAAAGCCATGATGACCAAAGGATTCAAACCCAAGAACATCGACAAGATCGCGTTGTTGGGGTTCGGCACGATGGGTCGGGGAATTGCCGTCGACATCCTGAAACAAACTCGGATTCCCGTGGTGGTCAAGGATGTGCCCGAAGCCCTGGAACCGGGCAAGGCATTTGTGAAGAAAATCCTCGACGGTATGGCCGAGAAGAAGAAGCTCAAGGAACCTGTGGACGACGCCGTCGGCAGGTTGGAACTCGTGTCCGACTATGGTGACGCGTTCAAGGACGTGGACCTTGTGATCGAAGCGGTGTTCGAAGACATCAAAGTCAAAGAGCAGGTGTACCGGGAACTCTGTTCCGTCGTCGGCGAGGATTGCGTCATCGCGACGAACACATCGTCCATTCCTCTCGATTCGATGTCCGGCTTCGTCACCAATCCCGGCCGATTCGGCGGACTTCACTTCTTCTCACCGGTCTGGATGATGCAATTGGTCGAGGTCGTCAAGGGCGTCCATACGGACCCGGCGACGGTTGACAACTTGCTGAACTTCACGGCCGCGGTCAGAAAACGGCCGATCGTGTGCAAGGATCACCCGGGCTTTGTCGTCAATGCAGTGCTCTTTCCCTATTTTCTCAGCGCTATGGAGTTTCTTGAAGCCCACAACAGCATTGAGAACATCGACAAGGCGTTCATCGAATTCGGCATGCCCATCGGCCCGATCAGACTCACCGACGAGGTGGGAATCGATGTGTGCCACAACGTCCTCAAGGGTCGCGGTCTCAAGCAGGACACGCTGAAGAACGTGGTGGAAGCGGGTCGCCTGGGTCTCAAGAAAAGCGGCAAAGGTTTCTTCCTCAAGGACGGGGCCGTGGATCCGGACGTGCTGCCTCTGGTCGGGCTCAAGGAAGAACGCATACTCAGCGCGGAAGACATGCAGACCAGGGTTTTGACCGAGATGATAACCGTCGGCAAACATCTCC
>JAVHLK010000185.1 GCA_031082285.1 Desulfomonilaceae bacterium | reverse complement strand
TGGCTATTCAAGGTGTGCCCTTTCAGGGCACAAGAGTTCACCTGCTCCATCTATGTTGCCGTCATCAAGGTTCGAATCAGGGCGACATGGGACATGTTCCCGGTGTCCAGCGACCCAGGATATGGGTAATGCTCAGGGCAGAGCCTGGGAACGAGAAGGAAAATAAGCGTTGCCGCGCAGCGACAATCCGGTAGGGCGGGCTCCTGCAGAGGTTGACTGCCACGCGTTCACAAGAATGTGTCACCGAATGTACGCCATGAAGCACTACGCATCATCCTCAATGGTGAAACGCCAGGCACAAAACTGTTCGTCGGGTACCCGGTCCGGCGGGCAGTATGCGCACTCGGTCCTGATCCTCGGATCGATGCTTGACGCGAAGGTCGAGTATTCGACGATTCCCGCGGACTTGCATGGATAGTCATCCAACCCCCTGCGTCGTCGTGCGGATTGAACGCGGCATTCGGTCATTTGGAAGAGGAGCGAGCCGTCCTGTTCCCGGCCGGCCGCATGAGCATTGATACTGCTGTAAATACGGAGTTTCAGCGCGTGCTCCAGTGCCTGAAGTCCTCCCCGGGTACCGAGCCCGAGATGATGCCGGATCTTGAACGCCTCCATATGTGCAAAATGGGACCAGCAGGTATCGTTGATCGACTTGGCCTCGTCCAGGCCGGCAGAAGCCTCGACCGTCTGGAACCACAGGCCGTCACTCGCAACCCATGTCTTGGCTATATCCGTCAACAACAGGAGAAGTTCCTGTCTTGACTTTGATGCGAGGACGCGCGGGACGTTTCCATCCATCTCGATTCCCAGGTGGGGGGCGAGCCTTTGCGCGGCCAACGGAAAGTAACGCTCGAGAACCTGCCTTTCCATTTCCAGAGCCTTCTCGATACCTTGATGTCGAACCGTTTCCGTAAACCACATACCGTAGTGCACAAACAGGTCTCCGAAAAAAGTCCCGACCATGCGCAAGAGATCGTCTCGATCCAGATCGGTCAACTCCGTTCCATGTTCAAAGGGCATGCATACCTCCATGAGGGTCGCGGGGTGACGAGTCCGCGGCCGGCGGTTCCGTGTCTCAGGTCTTCACTCCCTCTTGAAACTGCCCGATCTGCCGCCGCTCTTCTCCATAAGCCGAATGCGCGAGATAGTCATTCCCCGGTCCACGGCCTTGCACATGTCGTAGATCGTCAGGCCGGCACAGGCCACCGCCGTGAGTGCCTCCATTTCCACGCCGGTTCGAGCCGTGACCTTCACCCGGGCTTCGATCTCGATAAGGGACCGTTCACGATCGGGAGAAAACTCTATCTTCACGGAAGACAAGGGCAGGGGATGCGCAAGGGGAATCAAGTCGGGAGTCTTTTTCGCGGCCATGATACCGGCCAAACGAGCAACAGCGAGAACATCGCCCTTCTTTGCGCGGCCCTCCAAAATGAGATTCAAGGTTTCGGGTTGCATTCGGATCTCGCCGCGGGCAACCGCTTCCCTCACGGTGGTGTCCTTTTCGCCCACATCCACCATGAGGGCTTGTCCCTTTTCATCGAAGTGAGTAAATTCCGCCATATTCGTTTCTCCTGGATCGAACCACAACGACACCAAGAAACAAGAAAGAGAAGACAATCGATCCACGGATTACACAGATGGACTCAGATTACTAAGAATAAGAATATGGTCCCTTGGGTCTTATCATCTGTGTGAATCCGTGTAATCTGTGGATAACCTTCTTCTCTTTTCTCCACTTTCATCCTTCCCCCTTCTTTTCAAGCCTGTGATCCAGTGCCCCGGCGTGTGCCGCGAATCCTTCGTACCGGGCAAGCACAAGTGTCTTGGGGGCAAGGCTGTTGAACCCCTGTTCCGTGACTTTGGAAAACGACATGCGCCTTGTAAAATCCCGAACGGACAACGCCGACGCGGTCCGGGCGAATCCCGACGTGGGGAGGATGGCATTGGGACCAATGGAATAGTTTGCCAACGTTCCCGGGGTAAACGTCCCCAAGAGCGCTTCGCCGGCGAATCGGACATTCTCGAGGATTTCGTCCGGATTTCTCGTGAGGATCTGCAGGTGTTCCGGAGCAAAGCCGTTGATGAAATCGACGGCATCATCGGTGTCCACCGCGAGGATGACTCCGCCGTTGTTTCCGAACACCTCCTCGCAATACCTCTTGCGCTCGTCGGGAAGTTCCGCGACCAGGCGTGGGATGAGATCCAATGCCGCCCGAGCGACCGAAGCGTCGGTCGTCACCAGGTATGCCGCGGAATCCGGTCCGTGTTCCGCCTCAATGAGGAGGTCCGTCACGACGGTCAAGACCGGGACCGAGTCGTCGGCAAGAACGATCGCCTCACTGGGGCCTGCCGGCAGTCCGGTGTCGACCCGGGTGGACAGTATCTGTTTGGCCGCGAGGACGTAGCCCGACCCGGGACCCACGATCTTGTCCACGCGGGGAATGGTTTCGGTCCCGAAGGCGAGAGCCGCGACCGCCTGCACCCCGCCGATTGCGTAAACCTCGTCAAGACCGATGATGCGTGCCGCGGCAATGGTTGCAGGATCCGGTCGGCCCTCCGTGTCCGGCGGAGTGACGGTCGCGATGCGTTTCACGCCAGCCGTCTTTGCAGGCACACCGGCCATCATCATCATGGACGGAAAGGAGCCTTTCCCGCGAGGGACGTACAGGCCAACCGATTCAATGGGCAGAATCTTCTCGCCGGCCGTGATTCCCGGCGAGATCTCCATCTCCCACGATGCCGGCTCGACCTGGCGTTCGTGAAATCTCCGGATATTGTCGATGGAGACTTCCATGGCCTCACGCAGCTCTGCCGGGAGGCTCTCGACCGCCTTGTCCATCTCGGCCGCCGGCACCCGGAACTGAGACGGCGCCAAGGCGACTCCGTCGAAGCGCTCGGTGAGTTCCGTCACGGCATCGTCCCCACGCGTGCGAACGTCTTCTACAAGCGGGGCAACGACCTGCATCAACCGATCCAATTCCAGGCCCGTTCTTCTGTAGAGAGCTTCTCGCTCTTTCCTGTTCATGGTCGCGAGTTCGTAATAGTTTACCTTCATGACTTGCCTCGCGCGAAATTCTTTCCTCGTCGTAGCCGCGGCGAACGTCTCAACTGCGATTGCGTGAGCCCGCCGGCCTGACACGTGCGTCTGTGCCGGTCAACCGTAGATAATGCACGCCGGGGCCACGGAAACGGTAATCTCAGGTGCCGAACCGTTTACGTGCGAGCCCTTTCCCGCGCCGCGGTTTTCAGCTATGATGCACGTTCCTTGTGACTTATCAGTTCTATTGGGCAGGAGTATATAAGAGGTAACCATGATGGACAAGCCGTACAACAAAGCGGAAGCCGATTTTTTCATCACCGTGCTCAAGGAAGAGGCCCGGGAGATTCTCTGGAAGGTGGGATCCGACGCTGATCCCCGGCAATTGATCGACGGCATACTGGATGAGCTTGTGTCGCTGGCGCCGGGACCCGAGGGAGAGGACGACAGGAACGAGGAACAGGTCTGGACGCAAGTTCGAGAGAGATTGCTGAAGGCCGCGTACGCGACGAGACCCTATTGCATCAGGTGCGGGACATGCTGCACCGAGGGGAGTCCTACCCTCGTCGGGGAAGACATGGTCCTGTTCGCACGAGATATCGTGAAACCCGAGCACGTGTTCACCATACGACAGGGCGAGATCGTGTACGACAACCGGACGCAACAAGCAACGACGGCCGCTCACGAGTCAATCAAGATACGGGAGGGCCTTGAAAGGAAAACGTGCGTCTTCTATGAGGAAGGCGGCAAGAAATGCACCATATACGAGTACCGGCCTCAGCAATGCCGTCGACAGGAGTGCTGGAATCCGGAAACATCGACCGCGGGTTCCGAAAGGCCGCTCACTCGTCAAGATCTCTTTCAGTCCGTTGAAGATCTGTGGAGCGTCATGCAACGTCACGAGGATAAGTGCTCCCATGCGGAACTGAGCCGGTGCATGGCGAGACTCGGAGCGACGCACGGCCGAACCGTGGAGGAAGTGCTTGAATTGCTTCGATATGATCGTCACGTGCGCGAGTTCATGGCCGACAGACTCGGTCTTCCGTTTCAGACCATGGAGTTGTTCTTTGGCAGGCCTTTGAGCGAGACTATCGAAGCGTACGGCCTGAGGGTGGAAGAGCAGCCGGGCGGCGGTTTCCTGTTGATTCCGGTCGAGGAAGACAAGGAGGTTCGGTGACGGCTCGAGTGGCGTCCCCGCCCGTCCCTCGATTTAGCCGGGCAGAGCCCGGCGGATAGGCCTTCCCAGGCGGAGCCTCGGAACGAGAAGGAAGGGTGGTAATTAGTAATCCTTGTACAGCAACGACCTCGGCCCGAGTCTTCTCGGCTCCCACGGGTTGAAGCCGGAGCAGCGGTACACGTAGATCTCCCTGATGGATTCCCCATGATACATGACGTGAAATGAAGGAAGGGGTTCGACGCGTTTGAAGTTCTCGTACACCGTAGTGAGTACGTCGGAAGAAGGGTTCAAGGGTTTCGGAGACACGTAGAGAACGGTCCGCCCCGCAAGATTATCGAAGGATGGTTCCCACACGTCGAACACCGTGGGGCGCTTCCAGGGTGCAAGGTATCGAACGTAAGGATTTTCGGGAACGTTGAATTCCAGAAGAGCGCACAGCTGGTAACTGTCGGCCGCGAGGACATCTCCGGCTGATTCCAGGTTCTTGACGTGTACTCCCAGGTCTCCCCAGCCTCGTGTCTCCCAGATGATTCTGTCCGCCTTACCGAGTTTCTTTTCTATGGACGCGGGAAGTAACCCGATCCAGGCGTGGAGAACCGCGATCGTGACCGGGACGATTGAGAGCGCGACGGCCCATGTGCGATACCTCGGCCCGAACCGCCGACCTATTCCGCCACCGGTACCATGTCGCGATGCGAAGATGATTTCAACGGCCAGTATTCCGGTGGAGACGTACCCCATGAAGGCCCAGTTGGCCTCCACATGTCCTTTGAACGCCATGATTCCGAACAGGAGGAGGGGAAACCCGAAGCAGAGGAGGAGTAGTTGTTCCGGTTTCGGGTTGCGAAGGTTGCGCACCAATGCCGTTACGGTTGCGATCGACAAAGCGACGTAAAACAATGGCGAGAGCAAGCCGAATTGAGCGAGATGATATCCCGCGCCGTCGGACAACCGTCTGAACACGGAAGGAGACCCCGATCCAATGAACAGGATGTGGTGGAGGGAGGCCCATTCATGGCGATAGTTCCACCATACGATCGGCAGCGTGCACACGATCGCGATGAGCGCTCCGATCCACGGCTCCTTGGTGAGCAACAGCTTCCTGTGAGGCGTGCTCCACATCAAGAACAAGAGCATGCACGGGAGGACCAATACCCCCGTATACTTGCTCTGAATACACAATCCCGCGGCAAGCCCTACAACGCAGCACCATCGTGGGTCGCCGGACCTGACCAACCGCGCTGCGGCCCATAATGCCGCCACCCAGAAGAACATGAGTGCATTGTCGTGCATGGCCGCGGACCCTCCCAGAAGTGCCGCCGGCGTCAAATTGAACAGAACCGCTGCGAAGAGGCCGCGTGACTTGCTCCCGAAAAGAATCACGCTGGTCTTGTAGACAAGAAGTGTGGTCAGACCGGAGAGTACCAGAAAGGGGAACCGAACCGTAAACGGGGTGTGTTCCCCGAACGCTTCCGTCGAAAGCCGTATGAGGTACGCGGTCATCCCTGAATTGTCGAAATAGGACCAGTCGAGGCGCCGGGACCACACCCAGTAACTGCACTCGTCGGGGATCAGGTTGACCCATGCGGAGAACAAGATTCTCCAGAGAAACACCGCGGCGAGAACGCCAAGAAGCC
>JAVHLK010000184.1 GCA_031082285.1 Desulfomonilaceae bacterium | reverse complement strand
GAGCTCAATCCGTCCTCCTCTGAATAAGAGTCTGCAAATCGGCAGCACCGGCGTCTCGCCGGATTGACCGGCAGAATGCCGGTCCTACTCAGTACTGGTTGGCAACAGTACGGGATATCGCGGCGCCACCGGGCAGGCTTTGCATGAGCACCTTGTACGCCAACGGTTGGTGCTCGGGCGCCCTCTCTTTTGCAGCGATCAGATAGACCGGCATCTCCAGGGCAACGGCCCCGCCCGGTCCCGAATCATTTACGATGAATGTCGTCACATTGCCTTCTCCGGGAGCATGGCTCCGGTCAATGCCGTAGTCGCTCTCCCGTGCGCACTCCACATGCTTGTTTCTCAGAATGTGAGTCAGCTTGCGACCTTCGCCGTGAAAGTGCTGCCAAAAATCAAACCCGCCGTAATGGCCGGACGACGGCGACCGCGGCACGAAGCTTACCAAGGGTTTTTCAAATGCCGGCCCCGCCAATTGCAGATCCCTTGTAATGAACTGCTCGTCCGTCCTGCGCCACACGAAGAACACCTTCGCGCCGATTTTCACCACCGCACACAAGGTACCGGCCTTATTGGGGCTGATCCCAACCCCGATTTCTCCGTGAGCGCCTCCGGGAAATTCCGACTGGAAGAAGGTCGAGCGTTCCATGTGCAGCCAAATCTGGGTCATGCAATCTTCCGCACTCGGCATCCACATCTGTCGGTCGTCATCCCAGTCGAATACCCCGAGATAGATTCCCGTTGCTTCATCCCATTGGAACGGCTGAAAATCCGGCGCATTGAAGAGGAGGTTCCACCGCGTCCAGTAGTATCCCGGCACTTGCCTCGTCACCCGGATCTGGGTCCAACAGGACGATCCCATGGTGTGAATCGAGTTGTATCCGCCGATGAGCGCGTCCGGGTCTCCGCCGGCGGCGTCGGCATGGTCAGCCGCGTCCGCCAAGCTTTCGTCGCCGATGAACGTCAGATCGGACGGCGTATAGGCTTCGCCGGTCCAGTGGTAAATCGTCACCGGGGAGGTTTTTTCTTTGGGGCCTCGCAGCTTGAAGTCCAACGGAGGGGAGTCCCACCACAAACACACGTTGATCGTTTCCTCGTACAGGTCCGCGTCGAAGGCAATGGTTCGCTGAGACGCGACGTCGCGAGTACAGGTGCAGGTAAGGCACTGGGAATCTATGCAGGTTCCGCCGCCGGGCATGCATTGGCTGAGTTGCAGATCGCCGTCATATCCGCATCCGTCGGCCTCGGAGAAGTGATACGTGTTCGTCCCCTTGTAACTTCGGCAACACCAATCGTAGAGCGACCAATAGGTTCCCTCCGCGGTGCACTCTCCCGCGCAATCCACCAGAACTCCGCCCCAGGTGCGGAAATCAACGAAATTGCAGTCCTGATGCCACTTGCACTCATTCTCGGTGGTGTACGGATCTGCGGGACAGAGGCATTCGGTCCACATGGCATCACGGTGCGCGATGCAGTTCTCCACGACGAGAACCTCGCCCAGGTCGGTCGAGGACTGTGCAACACTATGATAGGTGTAGAAGGCCCAGCGCCGGGGCATGAGATAGATCTCCACTCGGTTGCGGCGCTTCAGGTCCAGGAACAGGCCGGAGATTTCGTCCGCTGCAAACCGGGGTTCCCGGGTGACCTTGAACTCGTGGGAATCCGAGGTGTCGAACGGCGAGTACAAGATGCCCTCCGGTTCCAGCCATTCGGCCGCATACCCGATCGGGCCGCCGTTGACAAAGTCCTCCTGGTTCACGTAGTGGCAGAACGTCTTTGTGCCGATCTCCTGAATTTGAATGCCGTAACGACCGGGACTGGACGGTCGGATCTTGTATCGCAGCGAGTCCGGTCGGATACTCCACCGGCCGGTCTGCTCGTCGTCGAGGTACAGATCCGGGCCGGTATCGAACTTGTGCCCGGCCTCGTCGGCCTTGCGCTTGAGCGTACATCTCAGATTCACCGCAGACCACTGAGAATCCATGTTATCGGTGTGTTTCCACCGTTTGTCCGAATCTCTGTGGGATTCCCCGCCGGAGCGTCCCGGATTCACGCCGGTCAACGGCATGCGATTCCATCGGTCAGGGTTTCCGGGTCCATACTGACTCTCGATCACCGACGGGTGCACGAGAAAATCGTTCCCGCGGTAGACCCACGTAACGTCGACCTGCTTGAACCGATAGATCCCCGTTTCCGATTCGGCAAGTGATGCCGTGCCCTTGGACTCGGGCTCGCCGCACCATTCGGGAACCAGTTTCCAGCCGTCTCCGTCGCGCATCGTGTCCCCGCGAAAGAATGTGACCTGGAGGCCCCTCAGTGAGGGATCCTCATCCGGGATCATGGTCGGCCACACGAGATCGCGAAGCATCTCGTCGTCGTGTCGTTCCGGCTCCATCTGCATGAAGATGCGCGTATCAGGCATGGGTGAACCGTATCCCGTTTGCAGCGAGGTAATCCGTGTAGTGTCCATAGCACCCGCCCTGAGGGTCTTCCGTCGCGGGAATGAACGTGCCCGGATTCCGCTCGTCCTCCACATACTCTCCGTCGCTGTCCTCCGTGAAATTCCCGGGGACGTCCGGGTCCTCGGAATAGCGGGGCCGAGCATACCTTTCCGCGACCGAAGCGATCCGGACGTTGAGCCCCGCGGCTCCCGCAGCGACGACGAACGTCCCTTGGTGTTCCACAACGGCGGGCCTGTCGCCGTCCATACCCAGTAACCGAAGACTGAAGCTGCGCGCTTCGAGCGCGGTCGATGCCGGTGCCGCAGGGTCGATTCGCACCGTAAACGCCGCGGCAGCGCCGGCCGAAATCCGTCCCCGCGGCTCGCCGTTCGCGGTAACGACCACACCTGCAGGCCCGGACACAAAATTCCCGGACGCGTTGCGAAGCCACACGGATTCGGCCCCGTCGGCCACGTACAGGGTCGCGGACACGCTCGTGCCCATCTGCTCCGAGAGTGAAAAGCATGCGCTCTGGTATTTTGACCCCGAGGGAAAACCATAGACCGTGGCCCCGTCGCATATCAGCTGCGTTCCGCCCGGTACGATCCGGTCCGCCGCGATGTCGAGGATATCCATGGGCCGGCCGTCAACAAGGATCCTCGCGTAGGTGTGAGGACTGCCGAACAAGGAGTACTGCTCAAACGAGACCACGGCACCGTTCGGATCCGCGTCCGGCACCGGGTTGAGCAGACCGGACTGCCGGAACACGCTGAAAGGGGACGCGGGGCCTCCGTGGTTCTCTGCCCTGACGGCATTGGCGACCGTCACGATGCAGTCGTGCAAGGGAACTCCGGAAGTGTTTAGGGCAATCAAGGTGAGGTCCGATGAAGGATGCCCCGCGAGCCGCGGGCCGAATGACAGGACTCGAAACCAGGACCTCTGATCCGTATTCGGCAGGCAACCGACGCCGATCTCGAAGATGTCGCCGACACGAGCGTCCCGAGCCGCAACAACTGCCCACCCGGACAGAAGGTTGAGGTTTTCGACTACGCCGTCCGCGACCACGGGCCGCACGCCGGAGAAGAAGAGGGGATTGCCGTAGTCCATCCGGCTGATTCTTGTGCACGAGACGGATGTGGACGTCTCGAAGGTGTACCGATACACACCCGCCATGGGAGTGGCAAAGCCCGGCGAATCTGCCGGAACTTTTCGCGCGGACTTGATCGGTGTGCCCCTCACGTTCCGCCAGTAACCGGCAATGTCGCGGTCCGTTCCCCGGTAATTGTACAATACCCGCCAATCTTCCATTAGTATTTCGCCCTGACCGTCAAGATTGTTTCGGCTTCCATTCGCACTTCACCTGAATCACCGGTGAAGCTGAAGGTTTCGGTCGCCTCTGCGAGCAGGAACTCGCCGCCCGGAACAGTGACCGGAGCGCCGTTCACGCGGACCGTAAAGTCGGGCAATCGCACGGTCGCGGCAGTCGTCCTCGGGAGGAACGGAACTGGAATCCGCAGCGTCCATTGGTCGCTTCTTTCGATATTCTTGCGAATGAATGCCCGGACCGCGATCCGGTCGGCGATCTCTTCGTTGGTGATGTCGTCGTGATGGATGGTCCGGGGACGATGGTAGCACGTGAGGCCGTGTATGACGGCGCCCGCGGCCGGCGCATGATATTCCTTACGGAACAGGTCCTCATACCTGATGGATCCTTTGTCCCTCAAGGGATTCTCGAGAATCTGGGATTGAGTCTTCACATGGCCGGAGAGACGGTTGTAGTCCTGGTCCCGCTTGATGAGAATGTTGTCGTGGGTGCGACTGATGTACGTGGACCGCTCGTTGAGCGTCATCGCCAGAGTCCTCTGGGGAGTGTCCGGATCGGTGTCGATAGCGTCTCCGGACGTGTCCCCGCGGACCACATCCGCGAAGATCTGGGGATCGACCCTGTACACCTCACCGTCCTGTACCGTTTCCTCGTAGAGCACCAGGCCTTCCACGATCTCGGTGGTCAAGCTGAGATTCAAGGGTTTGATGAACAGGTCCTGAAGCGTGACCTTCGAGCGCACCTTGTGGAGTTCCATCCGATCCGTACCCGGCATGCGGCAACGAACGTGCTCGTCCTCGACGGTCTTGATGGGCTTGAATCCCGCCGCGTATGTGTACGTCACGACGGTCTTGGCCACTTCCGCGTCGTCCTCATCAAAGGTGCGAACGGTCTCACACAGCGGAACAAAGCGCGTGCGTCCCTGGCTCTCGTCACGGTGGTATGCGGTCTCCTGCGTCTGGTACTTGAGGTTTCTTCTGGTGATTTCCTCGCCGGGCATGCCGAACTGTCCGGAATAATCGCCCATGGTCTTATGGTGAGCTGCGTAGGAGAAGTCGTGGGACGTTTCGATTGTGCGGTCCGCTTCCAGGGGTATCGCGGCGAGTTTCACGGGCGTCATGTCCGGTTCTTCGTCGAGCAGAGCCTCCGATTCCGCGGTCCTCCTTCCGGTGATGATGAGATGATCGAAGGTGTCGTCCGTGCCGCGGCCGGTCAGGGATGCCGACGCGATGGCGTCGTCGGTGAGGCTGATGACCTGGATCGGATTGGGCTCGTCCGCACACACGTCGGACACGAAAATCGTCTTTCCGACCACCTCGATCGCGGGGAACCACAGCGACAGGTTGCTTGCGATAGCCGCCTGCCACGTGGTCCCCGACGGGACGGTGAAGGTGTCCGTGAGTTCAATGTCCGGAGTGTTGATCTCGACGGAATAACCGATGAGTCGTGCCAGGTAGTGTGCGCATGCATGGTGGGTGTCGCAGCCGGCGATACACTCGAATTCACCTTCCCGAAGCTCCTTGCCGGGAAGCCGCGGATGGAAGATGCGGACCCCGCGGGAAGCCGCGCTGACATGAACAAGCATACCGTTTGCAATCACCGCGTCGGGAATTATACGTTGAATCCACGACCATCTGACGAACACCAGCGTCTTGGGTACGCAGTATTCGAGCAGATCGTTGGTCGTGCGGTCACCATGTACGCCCGTGACCCTGCGAAAGGAAGAGTCTACGCCGTCCAGTCCCACGATGCGGTCCGCCGCGGCGTTCTCGATAAGCGTTTCTTCACGTCCGGCAACCTTTCGCCTGATGGTCCATGCGTCCGTCTTGTCAATGTCCAGAGGCTCCGCAAGGGAAATCTCCCAGGACAGGCCGAGGGCACCCGATTTCCTTGTCACGCTGCCCGACTTCGCGTGAACCGGAGATCCGTTGCGTAGTACCGTGATCTTGTAACCCGGAACGATTGCCATGATTCACCGACGGTTTTTCCTTCTCTTTCCCAGGCTCCGCCCTGAGCGTGTCCCATATCTTTTGGCTGAGCACCGTGAACATCGGTTGCCTACAAGCCTACCGATTCGAGATGTTGCCCAACCAGTGCCCCGCAGGGGCTCAC
>JAVHLK010000183.1 GCA_031082285.1 Desulfomonilaceae bacterium | reverse complement strand
CCCGTGAGAGAATACGGCAAATCGAGGTGAAGGCTATCATTCGCCGGGGACGGCCTCCACAAATCGAGCCTCGAGGTGAGCTTCAATACGGGAGTCGCTGCGGCAAAGAAGATTATCGATAAATTCGGTTCCGGTGCCTGATCGAATTGTCCTCTTGGGCAGCGCCGGACGGTCATTTTCCCGCGGGCTTGGGCAGTACAGCCTCCAGGAGAACGGATGAACAGATAACAATGATCGCCAGGATCTGCCAGTATGTGAGCATTTGACCGAGGAATGCCACTGCCAGGAACGACGCAATGACCGGCTTCAGGAAAAACAGATAGCTCGCACGAGTTATGTCCGGGGCCGCGGCCAAACCCCCGATCCATAGGAACTGAGTCAGCGTCGTATTGAAGAACGCAATGGTAAGCAGGCACACTGATTGGTTCCAGGGCCTTTGAAATACCGTAGCCGGATTAACCCAGACACCCCAGGTCAAACCGACCAAAATCCATAAACCAATGCCTCCGATGAACGTACTCAGAGCCGTGACGCGAAGGGCTCCGTGTTTGACCACGATGGGTCGGACGAGCACCGCGTATGAAGCCACGAGTGCAGCACAGCCCATGGCCATGAACACACCGACCAGCGACCGACCCGACCCGGCCAACTCCGCGAGGTATCCGTCCGTGATGAGGAGCGCGACTCCCGTAACCGCAGCGGTTCCGGTGATGATCCGGGGGGCTGTGAACGGCTGCTTGTTGATCCAGAGGTTCGCAAGACCCACGAAGATCGGAATCGTGGTCACCATGATGGCAACCTGGGGCACCGTGGCAAAATCAAGTGACCAATGGAACAACAGATAGGCTAGGGTGACTCCGAGGACCGAGAGCCAAACCAGACTCAGCCCGTCTGTACGCAGGGGAGTAATGAGGTCTCGGGAGGCGGGAAGGACCAGGGCGAGTGCTACGAGCCCGGAACCGCCAAGGACAAATCGCCAGACAGAGAGTTCCGGCCCCTTCACGCCTGATGCCACGGCCACGAATTCGCTGGACGCGTGTCCACACACGCCGAGAAAAACCGCTCCATACGCGATCCAGCCATACTTGTGCCAGAGCCCCACGTTACATCTCCTCGGCAAAACTGAGCAGGGCCTGAGCCGGCTCATCCGGTTGTTCCTGCGGGATGAGATGACCGGCCCCGGGCAGGTCAATGCGGCGCCCTTTGGGAAGTCGGGAGAACAGATCTTCGACCACATCCGTTTCCAGGAACACATGGTCCTGCAAACCGGTCATCACGAGCACAGGCAGGCTCAATGCTTCGTACGGCAGGTTCCAGTCCGCTTCTCGGCCTGCCTCGGAGAGAAGTTTGTAGTGTCCGCCGGTTTGAGGCAGCGGAACATATGAATGCTCGGACTTCAGGAAATGGCCCCGATTCTCCTTGAGCCATCCCTCGTTCATCAGCAGTGGGAGAAACAGATCACGGAAAAGGTCCAGACCACCTACCTCAACCGCCCGGACGAGCGCATCCCCAATCCATTTGAGCCGTGGCCCGTCCCTCCTGAGGGTATTGATGAGCACCAATCCGTGAGCATTCGCTCCTTTGAGCCACGCTCCTGCTGCAAACAGTCCACCGATGGAGAGCCCGACCAGTAGCGGACGTATCGGGTTCACGTGATCCAGAAGTCTGAGGACGTCTTCGACAATCAGGTCGGGACCGAGCTTCAACTCCGGCGAGAACGGGCTTTCGGATTGCCCCCTGAGATTGAAGACGAGAAATCCGTGACCGGCTTCGCTGAGACGAGGATGGATCACCGGGTTCCACGCGCTCTTGTCGCCTGTCAGCGCGTTGAAAAAGACAAAAGTGCAGCCCTTCGTTGACGTAGGAGCCTCGTACTCGAAAGAGACGGCATCATGATCGCTGATTTTGAGGATTCCCATGGAGCGGCCGACCATAGCAAGAGGATATGCAAAGCACGGCAAATGGGGTTTCGCGGGCGGTTTGGAGAATACTCTGTTCCGACCTTACCGTCAACGTTCATGATGAGCGAGACTCAATCACCTCGGCGAACACTTTCGGGCTTGGCCGACTTGATTCGGTTATATTGGGTTAAACACCTAAAATAGACTGACAAACTGCTTGACAATGGTCCCTGGTCTGCTATGTTGTGAGTCTGTCTAGGAACTGACGAGGCCAAATGTGATTGGAGCCGAATAATGGAAGACAGGTGGCTCTCCGTGGACGAGATTGCGGACCATCTCGGCATTAAGAGGGATACGGTCTACAAATGGATTGGGGAACGGCAAATGCCCGGCCACAAGATTGGTCGGCTTTGGAAGTTCAACAAGCAGGAAGTCGACAATTGGGTGAGAAGCGGTGGGGCAAACACTCCCGGGCCGGAAATCGAAGCTTCGGAAGCCGAAAAAAGAGAATCATAATGGCTCGACTCGAAGAACTCAAGCGCGGCGTAACGGTCAAAGGGATTCTCCCTGACGGTTTTGTCACCGTTGTCGATGTGACCTGGATCGGCTCTGTTGCCATTGAACTCACGTACAAGGACAGTGCAGGAAAACCGGCCAACGAACTTATCTATCGGGATCGCGAAGGCGACCTCGAAGTATTGGAATCCGGCAAACCGTGGAGCTTCGACGGCGATTCCAATCTGTTCCGCCTTGTCTCTGAGGCCCACCGTATTCGGCTGGCTTACCTCTTTGATCCACTCTTGGCAGTCCACACCTCGCTTGTCGATCCGCTCCCACATCAGATTACCGGTGTTTACGAGTCGATGCTTCCCCGCCAACCGCTTCGATTCCTGCTCGCCGATGACCCTGGTGCAGGAAAGACCATCATGACGGGGCTGCTGATAAAGGAACTCATTGCACGCGGCGACCTTCAACGATGCTTGATCGTTTGTCCTGGAAACCTTGTCGAACAGTGGCAAGACGAGCTGTATCGGCGATTCCATCTGCCCTTCGAGATCATGACAAACGACAAGTATGAGGCCGCGCGAACGGGGAACTGGTTCGCCGAGAATCCGCTTTGCATATGCCGACTGGACAAACTTAGCCGCAATGACGACGTTCAGGAGAAGCTCAAAGCGACCGACTGGGACGTGGTCGTCTGTGACGAGGCCCACAAAATGAGTGCATCGTTTTGGAGCGGAGAGATCCACCGGACTAAACGCTACCAACTGGGGCAATTACTCTCCACAGTGACGCGGCATTTCCTCCTCTTAACGGCCACGCCGCACAATGGGAAAGAAGAGGATTTCCAGCTATTCATGGCCCTGCTCGACGGCGACCGTTTTGAGGGGAAATTCAGGGATGGCGTCCACTCGATAGATGCGTCCGACTTGATGCGTCGAATGATCAAGGAAGACCTTCTGAAATTTGATGGGCGGCCTTTGTTCCCGGAACGCAAGGCATACACCAAAGCATATGAACTCTCCGATGGTGAAGCGGACCTTTATCGGCGAGTGACAGAGTACGTAAGGGAGGAGTTCAACCGTGCTGATCAACTCGCGAACGAAGGGCGCAGGGGCACGGTAGGTTTCGCTCTTACTGTCCTTCAGCGCCGCCTCGCGTCTTCACCTGAGGCTATTTATCAATCGCTTCGGAGGCGCAAAGAACGGCTTGAGAAGCGATGTCGCGAGGAAGAATTACTCAAACGAGGCGCAGAGGTTCGAGTCGAATGGCAGAGAGACATCCCTGCACTCTCAGACGACGACCTTGATGACCTTGAAGATGCACCGGATGGGGAGGTTGAAGATGCTGAAGAGCGAGTTGTCGATCTGGCCTCGGCGGCGCAGACAATTGCGGAACTGAAGGCTGAGATCGAAATCTTGAAAGGGTTGGAGCAGGTCGCTTTGCGGGTTCGCCAATCGCGCCTGGATCGTAAGTGGGATGAACTGTCACGCCTACTTCAGAATCAAAGCGAGATGTTCGATGCCCATGGTCACCGTCGCAAACTCATCGTGTTTACGGAGCATCGCGACACCTTGAATTACCTTCAGGATCGTATCGGTTCTCTGATCGGGAAACCGGAAGCGGTTGTGATCATCCACGGCGGGATGGGGAGAGAGGAACGCAAGAAGGCAGAGACGCTTTTCAAGCAGGACAAGGACACGGAGGTGTTGCTGGCCACGGACGCAGCCGGAGAAGGCATTAACCTTCAACGCGCGCATCTGATGGTCAATTATGATCTGCCGTGGAATCCCAACCGACTTGAACAGCGTTTTGGACGTATCCACCGCATCGGGCAAACAGAGGTGTGCCATTGCTGGAACCTCGTCGCTTCACAAACAAGAGAAGGGGAAGTCTATCACCGACTTCTCGAAAAGCTTGAGCAAGAACGGAACGCTCTCGGCGGCAAAGTGTTCGACGTTCTCGGCAAGCTCGTATTTGATGACAAACCCTTGCGGGCTCTCCTCATGGAAGCCATCCGCTATGGAGACCATCCGGATGTGCGAGCCAGGCTTAATCAAATCGTTGATAATGCGCTGGATCGTAACAAACTCCGTGACT
Organism: Desulfomonilaceae bacterium; assembly: GCA_031082285.1. Lineage (GTDB taxonomy): Bacteria > Desulfobacterota > Desulfomonilia > Desulfomonilales > Desulfomonilaceae > JAVHLK01. Next base: position 1,535 of record JAVHLK010000183.1, on the reverse strand, counting down.
TGATCGAGGAGCATGCCCTTGCCCACGATTCAATGGACGCATCGCGCGTTCAGGAGATCAGGGAAGACATGGAACGTGCCGAGGCGCGACGGCTGCAACCTCACTTTGTCGCCGCCTTTTTCAACGAGGCTTTCAAGAGACTTGGCGGCACGGTCCGTGAAAGGGAACCCAAGCGGTATGAGATTACCCATGTCCCGGCGGTGATCCGGAACCGGGATCGCATCATCGGAACGCGTGATCCCGTGCTTGCCAGGTACGAACGCATATCCTTCGAAAAGGATCTGATCAATGTCCCCGGCAAGCCTGTGGCGGAGTTTATCTGCCCAGGTCACCCGTTGCTTGAGGCGACGCTGGATCTAGTCCTTGAAAGGCACCGCGATTTACTTAAACAAGGATCGATTCTGATCGACGACAGCGACCTGGGGGAAGAGGTCCGTGCTCTCGTCTATCTGGAACATTCCATACAGGATGCTAGGACCGACCGTGCAGGAAATCGGCGCTTGGTCTCTCGCCGGATCCAGTTCGTGGAAGTCACGGAGTCCGGTAATGCACGTGGTGCCGGATACGCTCCTTACCTTGATTACCGGCCCCCTAGCGCTTCGGAAGCGGCACTTGTTGACCAAATGGAGCAACCCTCGTGGATAGCAAATGAAATCGAATCGAGAGCGCTCGGTTACGCAGTTGAGCACTTGGTGCCGATGCACCTACACGAGGTCAAATCACGTAACGAAAAATTGATCGACAAGACCGTGGCGGCCGTCAAAGAACGACTTACCATTGAGATCAACCACTGGGATCATCGTGCAGAGCAGCTCAAACAACAGGAACTCGCCGGCAAGGTCAATGCAAGAATCAACTCTGTAAAGGCACGGCAACGTGCCGACGATCTCACGATGCGTCTTCAGAAGCGCATGGAGGATCTGCTGCAGGAGCGCCGAATTTCCCCGCTCCCCCCGAATGTGATTAGCGGCGCGATGATTGTACCTGTCGGCCTTCTCCAGAAACTCGCGGGGTCAGTGTCCGCCCCTAGTCTTCAAGCGAAAGAGACCAGTCGGGTCGAGATGATCGCCATGAAGGCCGTGATGGAGACAGAGCGACAACTGGGATTCGAACCCCGCGACGTGGCTGCGGACAAATGTGGCTACGACATCGAGTCACGTGACCCGAACGGCGACGGCCGGCTTCGATTCATCGAGGTCAAAGGACGAGCTGAGGGTGCGGATACCATCACCGTTACCAAGAACGAAATCCTCACGGGCTTGAACAAGCAGGAGCAATTTATCCTTGCGGTAGTCGAGGTCGACGGTGACAAAGCCTCGAGAATCGATTACATACGCGAGCCGTTTGCCCGCGAGCTTGATTTCGGGGTCACCAGCGTCAATTACAAGTTGTCGGAATTGCTTACCAAAGGGGAGCCGCCAGGATGACGATGTTGGAAAACCGGAAGATCATCCTCCGTGCAATGAGCCAACAGGTCGGGGAGGCATTGAACAATGGCTGAGGAGAATAGTTTTTTTGCCCACGGAAGCCGCTGG
>JAVHLK010000182.1 GCA_031082285.1 Desulfomonilaceae bacterium | reverse complement strand
GACAAGGGGCTGTTCGAGCTCAAACAACATTTCTTCAAGATTCGGCGTGGATTTGACCTTGAGCTCAAAGGAAGACTTCTTCTCAATGAGCGAAAAATCATCTTACCCAAGAATCGTGAGTTCATAAGACAGTTAATTGCTCTTCTTCAGGAATCGGAAGTTGCAGTGCTGGCGGTCATACAAGACGGCGTGCAGAGCATGAACGCGCGTACGTACGGACTGGACCATTTGCCAAACCTTTACCGGCAGATCCTGCGAAGGGTAAATAGCTATGTTGCCGACAAACATCCCGGCAAAATCGCCAGTCTGGTTTTCGACGCCATTGATGACTCGACGAATCATTGGATTGCACGGCAGATCTACAATTATTTCTATCTTCACCGATGGGGACAAGGCAGCAACAATCTTTTGTTTCATCCTTTTTTTGCAGATTCCAAGATTAGTGCCGGACTGGAATTGGCTGACATTCTTTCCTATTGCGTCAACGAACGATACACCGGGCGCCGGGGCCATATCGAGACATTCTTTCAGGAATTTCGCGACTTAGCCTACAACCATGAAGCCGAGCCAGGAAAGATGGTATGGGGAATCGAGATGATTCAGTCCGATCATCCAGAATGAAGGGGAAAATAAGAAAAGGACTGACAACGCGGGGCCCCTTATGCAGAGACCCATCAGCCCTTGAGTTAAAGGATAATCGATTGAGAACGCCGTGTCAAGGAATTATCCAACCTTTGACTATCCTCCCCTTCATCGACTGCCTTGATTTCAATCATTCCCCCTTCTCTTGTTTGTCACGCCCCTGCCCAAGCAACCGGAGAAGATTTCCCGACAGTACCTTGTCACGGTCCGCACCGGAAAAGAGACCCGTGACTTTCCTCTTCTCATGTGCAGGCACCCCGAAGGGATAATCCGATCCAAAGATGATTCGTTCTACACCGTATCGCTCTACGAAATCCGACACTTCCGCGGTGCTTGCCAGTGCGGTGTCGACCCAGACGGTATCCCGTTCGAAGACCCGTGCCTCCCTCAACCGAAGGTAGCCTCCATTCAAACCACCCATGTGAGGAATGATCACCGTCGTACGATCGTCGATCCTTTCGATGAAATTCAACGTATTACTGAATTCCTCCTCAAGCACGATGGGGAGGCGTTTCCGGCAGATCTGCTCCAGAACGACGTCGCATTCCCGCGCATCGTACCGGTAGATCGGCTCATGTGCATGCCGATGCCACTTTATCCCGACGTATCCGTCCGGCACCGGTACGAAATCATTCCATACGAAGAAGTAGGGATAGAGGCGATCTCGGGCCGAGAGGTCGAGCAGATAAGCGTGGACCTTATCCCTGCTCGCTCTGTACTCGTCCGAATCGTGGAACTGCGGATCGTACCGGTCATAGATCTCTTCTACCGGTGAGAACATTGCGCCGCCGTCTATCCCCGCGATTTGCCACTCACGTGCCAATTCTTCGAACGGTACCGTGAGGCCGCAATGTGCGTGCCCGTCCAACACCAGATTCGCCACCGCACCCTCCTGTTTCGCCCTTCAATCACTCCCAAACCGTGAGAGGAACGAGGGTCGTGCGACCGAACATTATCATTCGATAAACTTTGGCGGCAGGGCGCCCTCTTGGGCGATGCTCCAACCATTCATGACCATCAACGTGGATGTGCCGTGCGCGAGCATCCTGCCCTCTCCGTCCATTACCTCGGCTTCACCGAGTCCGAGCGTCTTGCCGATTCTGATTCTCCTCCCCCTGGCGATGAGCTGGCCCGGCGCGGCCGCAGGAGCAAGATAATTCAGCTTGAGGTCCACCGACGTCATGCCCGATTGCTCGTCGATCTCCGCGAATACCGCCCAGAAGGTCGTTGCATCTATGATTGTGGCAAATACCCCGCCGTGTACTTGCCCGAACGGCTGCATGTGCTTTTCCTGAAGGTCTATTTCGACCAGAGACGTGCCTACGTCAAATTCCCGGAGTTCCATCGAAAGCAATCGAAAGTAGGGGCATTGATTTACTACCCGCTTGACCTCCTCGGCATATTGAGGATTGATTCTGCCCATATCTCTTCCTTCCTCTGCTCGGGATCGTCCACTCCACGCAAGGCCCGGACCCGCCATCGACCGGAACCTCCTCGGGGGTGCTCTTCATCCACATGAAGCTAACACAGATTCCCATAGGGTAAAAAGGGTCAATTGAGGCAACGGCAAGGTATTGAAAACAGAAGTCGGTTCAACTATAGTCAGCCCGAGGAACTCCGGCCGCCTCTTGAACGGAATGCCCCAATTCTGCCGAGGCAAGGATGTTCCTTGGCCCGATCGGGAGGACTCGTACATTGGCCGCACCGAGAGAAAAAATCCATGACTCCGCTTCAGGAGTTGAATTTGCCCGCCGTTACGTGGCACGCCTGACCGCGGTTCTTCAGCGCCTGGACTTCCGCGCGGTCGCCGAAGTCATTGACGCGTTTCTTTTAGCCCGTTCGAGGGGGAGCACCATTTTCTTTCTCGGTAACGGAGGCAGTGCGGCCACCGCGGCCCATTTCGCCAACGACTTGGGGTTCTGCTCGTCTCCGGAGGGTCACACTCCGTTTCGAGCATTGAGTCTGGCCTCCAATACGGCCTTCATCACGTGTCTGGCAAACGACATTGGTTACGAGAACATTTTCGTTTGGCAGCTAAGGAACCTCATGAAGCCGGGAGACGTGGTGGTGGGCATTTCCGCGAGCGGCAATTCGCCCAACGCAGTCAAGGCTCTTGAATATGCCAGGGACAACGGAGGCGTCCCGGTGGCGCTCGTGGGATTCGACGGGGGTGCAATGAAGGAGATTGCCTCACATGTGGTGCACATCCAGACCGAAAAAGGCGAATACGGTCCCGTAGAAGATATTCACATGGTCCTGGACCACCTGATCTCCAATTATCTGGCCACTATCGAGAAGTGAACGAAACGGGATGCATCATGACCGTTCACCGATTGCATCCCTTCCATACACCTATTCCCAATGCACCACGACGGGGACGGCCGACATCCGGCCCCACGGTAATCGAATGGACATGCGCCGGCTGACGCGGGCCATTTGACTCCGTTGGCTGCCGGTGGTAGGATCCGTGCAGATTATTCCCGGGTAGGAGGACATGATGAAAGGCGTTGTCTTGGCCGGCGGGCTGGGAACTCGATTATACCCTCTGACGAAAATCACCAACAAACATCTCTTGCCCGTGTACGACAGTCCCATGATAACCTATCCGGTTGAATGCCTCGTGAAGGCCGGAATAACGGACATTCTGGTGGTCACGGGCGGCAACAACCCGGGCGACTTTCTAAGACTCCTTGGCAACGGCCGCCAATACGGCGTCGAGCACATCAACTATGCCTATCAGGAGGGAGAAGGAGGAATAGCCGAAGCGCTGGCACTGGCTGAGGCCCATGCCGCGTGCGGTCCGGTCTGCGTCGTACTCGGAGACAACCTCGTCGAAAAAACGATCAAGTCGGCCGTGGACGAGTACAAGAAACAGGGAAAAGGGGCCAAGATTCTGCTCAAAGAGGTGGACGATCCCCAACGATTCGGCGTACCGGTCCTCGCCGGCGACAAGGTCGTGAGAATCGAGGAGAAACCGCGAAATCCCGCGTCCCAATTTGCCGTCACCGGAATTTACATGTATGACTTTCAGGTGTTCGACTTTATCAAGACGTTGTCGCCTTCCGAGCGGGGAGAGCTGGAGATCACCGACGTGAATAATCTGTACATCAACCAGGGATCCATGACATGGTCCGTGCTCGACGGCTGGTGGACGGATGCGGGAACCTTCGACTCGCTTCTTAAGGCATCCAACCTGGTGGCTGCAGGCGGAGCCAACAAGGATTAGTATCCATGGCGGACAGGAAGAAATTCAAACAGCCGGATTCGGAGCTCATACACGGGGTCATCGTCGTTCCTCTGAAAGTGGTTCCCGACGAACGAGGACGGCTCATGGAAATCATGAGGCGTGACGATGCATTCTTCTCCGGCTTCGGCCAGGTGTATCTCTCCACGGTATTCCCAGGCGTCGTGAAGGCCTGGCACTACCACAATGTGCAGGAGGATCGGTTCACGTGTGTGCGGGGCATGGTGAAAGCCGTACTGTACGACGATCGTGAAGCATCGCCGTCGCGAGGACGTCTGAATGAATTGTATGTGGGCGAACACAGCCCAACACTCGTCGTCATCCCCGCGGGAGTGTACCACGGATGGAAATGTGTCAGCGAGCACGAAGCGTATGTGATTAATATTCCTTCCGAACCATACAATCGTTCCGATCCGGACGAGTATCGAGTCGATCCGCACGATGGCGGAATCCCGTACGATTGGACGAGAAAGGACGGATAGGTCGGCCAGCGCGTGAGCGTACGAGTGATGTGATTCATCAATTCTCTTGCCCTTTCACCGTGTGGAAACATCATGAAACTACTGGTTACCGGCGGATGCGGTTTTATCGGCTCCAACTTCATTTTGCACACGCTGGAGTCTCATCCCGACGTGAGCATCATCAATCTGGATCTCCTGACCTATGCAGGCAACCTGGAGAATCTTCAAGATGCAGAGCCGTACGGAGAGCGACATAGATTTGTTCGGGGGGATATTGCGGACAGAGATCTCGTTCGTTCGCTCATGTCCCGGGAACCGGACGCGGTGGTCAATTTCGCGGCCGAATCCCACGTGGATCGTTCCATTATGGACAGCTGCTCCTTCATCACCACCAACGTAGTCGGGACTCAAGTGCTCCTGGATGCGTGTCGGGAGTTCGGGATCAAGCGCTATGTTCAGATCTCGACCGATGAGGTCTATGGTTCTCTGGGACCGGAAGGCGCATTCACCGAGGGGCACGCGGTGTGCCCCAACAGTCCCTATGCCGCGTCAAAGGCTGCTGCGGATATGCTGGTACGAGCGTACCACAAGACTCACGGCATGGATGTGGTGATCACTCGCTGTTCGAACAATTATGGACCGTATCAGTTCCCGGAGAAGCTCATACCGTTGATGATCAGTAATGCCTTGAACGATCAGGAGCTTCCGGTTTACGGCGACGGCCGCAACGTGAGAGACTGGATACATGTGCTCGATCACTGCCGGGCCGTCAACCTGATCCTTCGCGACGGGAGATCGGGTGAAGTCTACAATATCGGCGGAGCCAGCGAATACACGAACATCGAAATCGTCAAGTATATCCTCCGGAGGCTTGACAAACCCGAGTCCTTGATTCGGTTTGTGGCGGACCGGCCCGGTCATGACCGACGATACGCCATGGATTTCTCCAAACTGCACAGCGAAATGGGATGGCGGCCGATTGTAGGTTTTGAAGAAGGGTTGAATCAGACGATCAGCTGGTACATCGAGCACGACGCGTGGTGGCAACGTATAAGAAGCGGGGAATACCGTGAATATTACGAAAAGTGGTACGGGCAACGCTGAGTCCATGAGTATCCCTTCGATCCCGCGGTCGACGCTCATCACGTGTATCTCGTTCCCGGGCCGCGTCTTGGGAGCGCTTGCCGGGAGGTTCCGCCTCCCATGAGTATGTGTCCCGGCGGCGACAAATGATCATTCAAAGGCGAGCAACTCGTGAGGTTCGAATAGGATCCGTGACCGTAGGCGGCGGAGCTCCCATCGCGGTTCAATCCATGGCCAACACCGATACGAGAGACGTCGGAGCGACGGTCCGCCAAATCCGCCGACTCGAGCGCGCGGGATGCGAGATCATACGAGTCGGGGTGCCCGACATGGATGCGGCAAGATCTCTGGCCGCGATCATTGCCAAGATCCACATCCCTTTGGTGGCGGACATCCATTTCGACCACCGGCTTGCTCTGGAATCGCTTCGTCATGGAGTGCACGGGTTACGGTTGAACCCGGGCAACATCGGCGGTCGGAGGAAGGTACGGGAGGTTGCCAAGGCCTCCGGCGACAGGGAGATCCCCATACGCATCGGCGTGAACTCGGGATCGGTGGAAAAGAGTCTCCTGCACAAGTACGGCGGCGCCACTCCCGAGGCCATGGTGGAAAGCGCGCTGAACCACGTGGCACTGCTCGAAAAGGAAAATTTTCACTTCATAAAGGTTTCTC
>JAVHLK010000181.1 GCA_031082285.1 Desulfomonilaceae bacterium | reverse complement strand
CACGTACGGTTCGGAGGGGGGAGCGGCCGGGTAACCGGTTGTTCCTACCCCTATCGTCACGACGTGCCACGACTTGGGCGTACATTTGAGTTTTGAGACAATTTCTGAAAGGCCCGGCTAATCCCGCGAGACGCGGGACTTGTCCCATCGGGACGTTATGAATCGGACCGGGTTCAGCCCGACCAACAGGCTTAACTTAACGCCTATGGGCGAAGGCCAAAGGCAAGAAGAAAACTGGTTCCCGGCCTCCGCCGGGACGACGCCTGGGACCCGGCCTCGGCGGGGACCTGACCCTCTTTTGGAGGGGTCCCGCGTTCAGCGCGGGATGACTGCCCTGGGCACTCGGGAAACGGATATCAAGCAATGTCCATAGTGAAGACGATTCTCTTCCGGCTTTTCCTGGCCTTGATTGCAGTGTGTCTTCTCGAAGCGGTCCTGCAGGTCACGTGCCTGGTATCTCCTAAAGCGAAGGCCCTGTTGAGTTCCCGCAGCGGTTTGACCGTCCCCGACGACAAACTCGGCTGGCGGGGAAACCCTGAGTTCGCGGACCATGATGCCAAGGGATTCCGCAACAGGTCGTCAGATGGAACCGCGGACGTGACGGCCTTGGGCGACTCAATGACCTATGGAGTGTGGGTCGACCGGGACGAGCCATGGCCCGCGGTGCTCGGGCGAGCGGGGAATCTGCGCGTCTACAATATGGGAATCAGCGGGTACGGTCCCATACAGTACATGCTGATGCTCGAAGAAGCGCTGGAACACAATCCCAAATTGGTGATCCTGACTCTGTACATGGGGAATGACCTGTTTGACTCGTACAGCATGGTGTACGAATGGAACCTTGTCCCCGCACTCAAGACAAGCGACCCGAAGAAGCTTGCGGAGTTCCGAGACCTTGACCGCTCGTCTCCGGTGGATGAGGCGTCGATCGAGGTGTTCGAGCCTCACAGGAAGATCAAGGAGTTCTTGGCCGAGCACTCGAAGACCTACGCGCTCTTGTGGCTCACCAAACATATGCTCGTTCCGGATCATACGTGGCCGTGGTTCTGGCTGAAGTACCGAGCGGCAAGCTTTGCGCCGTGGGAGGCGTTTGAACAAGGCCCGGTGCGGACCATCCTGACGCCGACGTACAGGTTCATGGGGATCGACCAGAACGATGCCCGCAACCGGGAAGGGTTGCGTCTGTCTTTGGAAGCCATCGACCGCATCAACCGGAGTCTCAAGGAGAAGGGCGTTGGGTTTCTCGTTCTTCTGCTGCCCACAAAAGAACTGGCGGTGGAGGATCTTATGAAACAAGGAAACATCCAACCGTCTCCCGAGTACGCAAGGCTGGTGAAGGATGAGAAGAAGATATGGGAAACGGTTCGCGCCAATCTTCAAGAACGCTCCATACCGTTCGTGGACGCGTCGACCATCCTGCGTAAGAGCCTGAACGAAGGCAAGTCGCCCTACTTGATCAACCACGATCCCCATCCCAACGCATACGGCCATGAAATCATCGGTCGTTACGTGGGGTCGGAAATCGGTCGAATGAAACTGCCTCATTCGCACATGATGGGACGTACGCAAATATTGGTGCGAGGTCTTCCGTGACTTCTCGGTGGGCCGTAAAGAGAGCCTTGAAATGGGCGGTGGAATGGTCCATGGAGATCTCCGGGGGAGGGTGGGCATATCGCCGTACCGCGTCATTCCGTGAAGGATTCAGAATCCTTACCTATCACAAGATCGCGAACGAACCGCAGAACTCCTTCACCGTGAAAACCGAGCACTTTCGCGCTCACATGCGGTACCTGTCGGACCATTGCAACGTGATGGGAATGGGAGAGCTGGCGGATCTCCTTGCTCGAGGCGGCCGGCCTGAAGAGGGCAGCGTTGCCGTGACCTTTGACGACGGGTATCGGGAAGCCGCGTATGAAGTCGCGGAGACACTTCAGGGCTGCGGTATTCCGGCTACGTTCTTCGTGGTGACCGGGGTGCTGGACAAGGCCGTGAATCTGCCGAACGGGCCGTACCTGACATGGCGGGAAGTGAAACGGATGGCCGATGCAGGCTTCTCCATCGGCTCGCATACAGTCTCGCACCCAAGCCTCGGTGAACTGGACCCGGCATCGGTCCGAAAGGAATTGACCATCTCAAGGGCGCGGATAACCGAAGAAGTGGGATCCTGTCCCGATGGCTTGGCCTATCCGTACGGAACGCGGAGGGATTTTTCGCATGAGACGGCTCAGGCGGCCGCCAAGACGGGGTACCGATATGCCGTGACCGCGATTCATGGGCTCAATCGAAGCGGTGACGACCCGTTCCTTCTCCGGAGGACCACGGTGGGCGCGGGTGACGGATTGCGGACTTTCCGGATGATCCTGAAAGGATGTCTCGACCCCTGGATGATCGTCGACAGATGGGGGACCCGATTACAGCGTACGTACGATTGGTAGAGTCCACAAGGCCTCGGTACCGCGTCTCATACGTACGGCCCGATAATCTCTCTCGTCCCGGGCCCGAAGCCTGGGGACGAAATGAGGAGAGCACCGAGCATTCGAAAAGAAAAGAGGGGAACCCCTCTTCGAGGTTCCCCATGGATTGCCGGCCTGTCCGTGCAGGCTTCGGCTTTCCTTAACGGACCGTTACTCGACCCAAGTCGGATTGCAGCCCGACGTTCCAACCCTGGAAGAGCAGCAAGCGGCTTATGTTCTGTTGTACCCAGATATCGGCCCGTGCGATTACGCTCTTGGGCACGTACACCAAATCGTTTCGCTGGAGCATGAAGTCCGAGTGGGAGGTCATGTTGGTCAGGTCCGCCTTACGAGTGAAGAACTTCCCGTCGGGCATTCTCGAAATGACCAGTACGCTCCTCGGCTCGGCCGTGTCCTTGGTTCCTCCCGCCTTCGCAAGGGCGTGCTGCAGTGTTATGGGACCCTTGACGTTGAACACGCCGGGTTGGAAAACTTCGCCGTCGACAAATACGAGGTTTCCCACCACCTCTCGCAGGAGAACGGAGACTCTCATTTCAGGAACGATCTTGGAGTACGTTGCGTTGACCGCTCGGTTCAGTTCCGGCACCGTTCGTCCGGCAGCGGCCAAATCCTCGATGAGAGGGGCCGAAAGGTGGCCGTCGGGCCGTATGGTCACAATACGGGCCTGCCCGTACGGCGCGGTCGCGATCGCCTTCTGAATCTCGTCCAGTTTCGTGTTGAACTCTCGGACGGTAACGGTAATCTCAGGGTCCTTGAGGATGTCGGAATAGCGTTTCCTCAGCATCTGAGAGACTTGGTCCGCGGTCATGCCGGCCACCTTGACGTCCTTCTTTCTCGGAATGCTGATTTCACCGTCGGGCCGGACCCGCACCGTTCGGTTCAACTGGGGATGCATGTCAAATTCGATGTCGATCTGATCCTTCACCTGCAACTGGTACGGCTTGCCGCTCACGGAGGGTAGGGTCAGGTAAATGAACTCGAGGATATCGCCGTGTGCCAGTCGATACAAAGAAACCGGGAAGTGTTGGGTCACTTTGGCCCCAACAGCGGGAGGGGTCTCATTGACGACTGCTCTGTGTCGAGGAATTACGCATCCGCCGAACAGGAGTACTGCGAGGGGGATGACGACCAATTTCCTCCATGAAATCCCGAAGACTGCATAATCGGTGTGCATGCTCATAATGACTCTTCCTACTCGCGTAACGGGACCGCGAACACTTGGTGCGCCCGCTAGAAGGCTCCTTCAAGAGAGCAAAATATGCCGTCCCTTTTCATCTCCAGGGTGCTTCCCGTGATGTTCTCCAACTGGTTGAAGAAACTCTCGTGTTCGTACCCGACCTTTGCCTCCACCACCGCTCGACCGCCCATGGGAGCGAATCCCAGCAAGAGCCCCACATTGATGTCCACATAATTGACGAAGTTCGGCGTAATGCCGTACGTCATGCGGGCCAGCCCGCCGATGCTCAGGCCTCCAAGCGGGCCGTTTCCGCCCAGCCCGTACTTGGTTTCGAAATGCGCGCCCAAGCAGGGGACCAGTTCGTCGAACTGGATCGTGTCGTCGTCACCGGACTCCGGGGTGCCGAACTGAACCTTCAAGTCCAGGTACCGCAAGTCGCCGTTGAGTCCGCATACCCACCGTGGACCCACCAGGAAGTCAAGGTCGTATCCGAATCCGAACATCCCGGTATGCAGCTTGGACGTGACGAATGTTCCGGCAGGAAAGATGAAGTTGCGTGTCCGTATCTCACGCTGAAGCGTGGTCTCTCCGTTGTAGACTTCCGGGATGCTCCCGTACAGTCTGAGAGCATGGTGTTCCAGGGGGCGCAGGGAGAGCAGGATACGATGGCTCTCCTGATCGGCGGGTAACCCGAGGTCCTTCCTGAAGTCGTTTAACGTGCCGGAAACGAGGGGGTTGATGTTCCGCGCGAAGCCCATGCGACCGTCTATCCGGCTGAAGAACCCTTGATACCCGACGGTGGCGAAGACGTAGTGATCCAGAGGCTCCGCTTCCGACGGAGCGATCAGGACGGAAAGCGACAATGCAAATGCCAGTGCCGCGATCCCCACGAATGCGAAGGCCTTTCCGGCGCAATTGCCGGGAATCTTGTCCGAAACGCGTAAGTTCCCTTTGTTCACGGACGCATCGCTCCGTCTGTGATCGGGAGCAAGGGGGGGCAGGGGGATTTCTCCATGTTCAACCTGGGAACCGCACTTCACGTATCGGTCGCTTTTCTTGGCATGATCTGGAATTCGGATCCTCAACGTTTTCATATTCGCCTCACCTGTCACGTTTGCACACGGTGGCAGTGGATGTCTCTGTCGAGATCACTTCCAAGGAGCCCCTTTTTTTGCAGCCGAGCCTGTTTCCGACGATTCGGCGGATACCATTTGGAACGGGCCGGCCATACGCGGATGCGGGGCAACGGTTTCGCCGTGCGATCCGGAGTTCTTGCGCACACCTTGGACACCCGGGCGGCTCACATGCAGTCCGTCGATCGTCACGCATCCCGTCGGCGCACTGCAGACGCTCGTCGTGACGGATGCCTTTGCCAGAGCAGCCGTTGCCGTGGAGGGGGCTGGTGAGCGGAAGTACGCATACAGAGTCCGACCGAACCCTTTGGCCGTTGCGGTCACGGGGCGATGAACGGTGCTCGGTCGATCCGTGACGATGTACAAACCGTCACTCGCGAAATACCACGACTCGTGTCCATTGGGCCGACCGGAACACGGTTTACCCGCACCGTTTGATGTTTCGATCTCCCGCACCGGACCACAAGTCTTGGACAATTCCGCGCGGCGTGCCTGCATGCCCTCAACTTTTCGGTTCAGGAAGACGAGGTGCGACTTCAGCGCTTCACGCATCCCTTCCTGTATCGCCTTGATTTCCTGGCTCACCGCCCGCATCTCGCCGCTCTGATCTGTGAAATGGGCTGCCATGGACCTCTTCTTGATCTCCAACTCCACGAGCTTGTCCTGAAACCGTTGGAGATAGATCGTACCCGCGCCTTGCGATACGGGAACGAAACCCTTGAACGTGCCCTTGCCCGAATCGAGATGCTTCAAGGCAATTTCCACTTCGCTCCGATTCATCGTGAGTTCGTGAATCCGATCGTCCATCTCGCTCAGTCGCGACGGAATCCGGGCAGTCCGACTCTCCACCGATGCAAGCCTCATGCGGTCGTTTCCCTCCGGCGCCCATTCATTCCTATGATCCATGTAGCGGCGAATGTACGCTTCCATGAGCGCCTTGAGAAAGTCAGGGTCGTCTCCATCCAAAGTGACTTGGACCTTCGCGACTCCGTCGGAGACCGACCCTACTGCTCGAAAGGATTCGGACAGCCATTGCTCGAACTGCGCGCGGTCGGCATATCGCGCCAATCCGTCCCTCAGGATCGCGGACTGAAACGCGTCGTCACTGGAGCCCGACCAAGTCCCCCCTTCGCGCAGCGAGTCATACAAGCCTGCGGCAAGATACGATCGAAGCCCCGAACTTTTCAGGATTTCGATCTCTTTTCCAAGGGGCCGTGTCGGCCGATCGGAGGCGCTCGGCTCGGCCTTGAAAAAGAGCAGCTCGGACTCAACACGATACCCGTCGGTCCATACGCGGTACGCTCCCACGGCAATCAACACAAGGAGAACCGCGAATCCAACCGAGATCTTGACCGCCCGACTTCCCGCTCTGTGAAAAGATCTTCTCCCCGCCTTCTCAGCCACGGCAGCCTCAGTGCCGGGATCGTCTATCAACAAAAAACGTCCGTCGGGACTCAAACTCACCCTTTGAACCCCGGGGGAACGCGACCCGGCCGAGTCTCTCTGTACCCTGCCCGATGGAAACACCGATTCGGATTGGGTGCTGTTGCCGTCTCTATTCTTGCCTACCATAGACGCTTCTCCCTGCCCTGGATTCTCTCAATCGACGCGCAGACGGTGATTCCGATCACATGGAACGTGAGCGGTTCCTTGCGTGGATTTCGCTCTTGATTCCATTCGCCGTCCCAGGCCGGCCACTGG
>JAVHLK010000180.1 GCA_031082285.1 Desulfomonilaceae bacterium | reverse complement strand
GTATAAAACCCGCCCCTACACCGCGACGTGCCACGACTTGGGCGTAAATTTGAGTCTTGAGACAGTTTCCAGGAGCCCGCCCCGGTGATGACGCTGCCGTGGACCCGCATCGGCAAGGTTGTCGATCGTCGGTTCCGGTCGCGGCATAACTGTGGGAGATCTCGTAACCTAAACGAGGCCGGGGATCTTGGTCCCGGATTCCTTCGGCTGCACCATGATCAGCGCGTGCTTGTAGATCAACCTGATGTCCTGCGCATCTTCAATGATGATGCAGAAACTGTCGAAACTGCGGACGTACCCCGATATGGGATCTCCGGAAATGAGACGCACCTCGACTTCAATTCTGGCCTTGCGAACCTGGTTGAGAAATTGATCCTGAATGTTAAAATGTGTTTTCGGCATTTCCCGCACCCCCGTGCCGGTAATCCCTCGAACTCGGCCGTGCTCGGTGCCGCCGGCGCAGCGGGTCTGAGGGAAAAAATCCCGGGCGGCAAATCAACGCCCGAGAAAATTAGCAACAGCGAACCGGATTCGCGGTCGATCCTTGGGATCGAACCACGCGGCATCCGGCTCGGAACGAAACCATGTCATCTGCCTCTTGGCGAAATGTCGGGTGTCTCTCTTCATAAGCCGAATCGCTTCGTGCTCGTCCACTTCCCCGGCAATGACCATACCGGCGTGCCGATAGCCCAGGGATTGCAGGGGCTTGAGTTCCCGGGTGAACCCGAGATCATAGAGCCGGCCGACTTCTTCAAACAATCCACCCTTTATCATACTGTCAACCCGCGTATCAATCCGTTCGTAAAGAACTTCTCTGTCCGGAGCGATACAAACAAAAAGCGTATTATACGGTCTGTCCTGCAGCGCATGTTCCTGTTGGACCCGTGAAATCGGTCTCCCCGTGAGTTCGTACACTTCAAGTGCGCGCACGATCCTCGCAGCGTTGCGGTCGGGCGTGGCGTGCGCAGTTTCGGGATCGATCTTAAGAAGCCGTTCGTACAAACTGCCCGGCCGCACGGCTTCTTCCACCCGCAATTTCTCGCGAAGCGCGGGATCCTTGCGCGGCAATTCAACTATCCCGCCCAACAATAACCTAATATACAGTCCGGTGCCCCCGACCACAAGGGGGACCATCCCTCGGGAAAGAACATCGCGCATGCAGCGTCGAGCCTCACGAACGTAATCTCCTGCAGAGAAATCTTCATCCGGATCACGAATGTCGATCATGTGATGGGGGACGCGGGACCTTTCGACCGGCGAGGGTTTCGCGGAACCGATATCCATGTACCGGTATATCTGGATGGAGTCCGCTGAGACGATCTCGCCGCGGATCTCTTCGGCCAGATCGATCCCGCAGTCGGTTTTGCCCGACGCGGTGGGGCCGGCGATCACGATTATTTTTGGATGATCGGTCGCCATCTCACCCTCTCGTGCCCGTGGGGGCATGCCCCATCATTCACCGCGTAGACGGCTCCAGCACATGGATCGCGGCATCTCCGCCAATGTATCGTTTGAAGGGGAAGGTTTCAACAACTCGGTACCCGGGAAGGGGGCCGAGGGTGACGATGAAGTCCTCTTTGTCGACCCACCACCAACTAAGACCGGGCCGTGGCTGAAAAGGCTCTCTGTAACAATGGTACCCGTTAAACTCGAATCCCCCGTCGACGTGACAAGGATCAACTTTCTTGTCTTTCATCAGATAATCCAAGGCCAGGCTCTGAGCGCGTTTGAGTTCCGTGAAATCGTGGAGAGACAAGACCGTGAACAGGGCAATGGCCGTAAGAGGCACCAAACAGGGCGCGTATCTCACGGGATTACACGGTACATCGTGTGTCCGGGGCGCGTCGGATATGATCCACACAATTCCCAGCATGATGAGGGGGAGGAGGTATCGGTCGTGAAATCCGGTCACCAGGATGATCCCGAGATAGAGCAGACCGGTCAGAAGACTGAAGACCGTGAGGAAGCCGATCACGGCCGAGTCCTCGGTCGCGGGCACGCGCACGATTCGTGTGAACGACGAGACCATCAGGATGAGACAACCCGCGGCGGACAGGACTCCCCAGCCCGCCAGCAGGTAATACAGCGTCTTCGGAACGGTCAAGCCCCTTGCGATACCGAGCACATAGGTGTCTTTCAGCAATACCGGTCCGACACCGAAATCGGTGACGGTGTTTCGCCAGAGGAAGATCGGCGGATCGATAAGACCAAGAATCAGCGCAGCCTGCACCAACGCCAGGCAGGTCGCCCACGCGACGCAGAAATATCGAAACGACCGGAACCGGAGGAATTCGCGATACCTGACGGCAACAACCGGCGAGACAAAGAAGCCGAAGTAGAGGACAATGAAAAGGAGCCGGTGACCAATGAGCTGTACAAAACCAATGAGCCCTTCCGAATTGTACCGAACCATCACGCTCTGCACGACCTGGTGATCGGTTATGGGAGTGCTTCCGATGAAGAACAGGACGCACTCGTAGAGGAGCCAGGGCATCACGACCAAAGAGGCCGAGAAAACCAATATCTTTCCGCGTCCGAGCGCTCTGCCTTGGGGGTGAATCCAACAAGCCAGGACAAAGCCGAGCGGGAGCACGATCCCGATTTGTCGCGTGAGAATGGAACCAAGCGCAATCAGGAGACCGAAGACGATCAGCGCATGGTTCTTCTTGCACACGCCCCGGTTCAGAAGCAACACCGAAGCAACTGCAAGAGACGCGAAGGTCGCGTCGGTCATGAACGAGAAGCACAGCGGCAGGAACAAGGGGCAGAACACCAGGGTAAGCACGCCCCACAAGGATGTCCATGGCGACGCCCCCGACGAACGGAGGAGAACCAGAAGGGCCAACGATCCAAGGATTCCTATTACGATGACGGACACCCGGAGCGTGGTTATGGAATGACCGAAAAGATGGGTGAACAGCCTGCCCCAAGAGAGATGCGTAATGAGGGACGGACCGCCCGGCGCGCCGGCGGGGCCCCACCCGGTAGACCCCATTGTGCCGTTGAATACCAGGTTCTCCAGCGATCTGATAAACGCCCAGTCGTCGTTGACCATAAATTCCCCAATGGGGTTGACGATCGGAATGACGACCATCCATACGCCGATCAGTACAAGGAGAGGCACTCGCGATGACGCGAACAGACCGGCATGGGCCCCTGGTTCCCTTTCACAGTACTCTTGAGAAGGGAATCTTGCGGCGTGTGAGGATTTCATTGAATGCAGGATTCTACACGGATTGGCGAAGCGGCGGGAATTACGGATACGCCGACGGTGTTCACGGCAATTGCTGTTCGGGGTCTTCCCGACCCACGGTCTCCGCTACGGTGCGGCTGCGAGTTCGTTTGCCGCGTGCCCTCACCACCTCGATTTCGATCCGAGCCATACTACGGTAAAATTCGCTCCGGTCCAGCTTGAGTTCCGGATGCTTCGGCAACACTTCAGTCATGTACCTGGAGCAGCCGACGCTCTCCACGGTCTTGCCGTCGGGTCGGATCATGAAATGGGGAATGCCCGCCAGACGACAAATCATGGGTCTGTGGTCGTACAGGCTGCATAATCCGTCGAAATTCAGGCTGCATACCGCGTTGCGATAACACGGGCCAAGAGAATCCTCCTCCTTGGCCTTGACGATCTCTCCACTTCTCCCGAGTATCTCCAGTTGTCTCGACGGATTGAGGGAATTGAACCCCCGTCTCAGATAGAACATCTCCACAAAAGTATGAAGAGTCACGTCTACGGTGCAGCACCGGACTCCGTCACATCCTTCGCAGGAAAAGCCCACATCGCGTGCGATCGCGCGATACGCGTCGTCCATTCGGCGATACAGGTCTTTGAGACGGGGTATCAATCCATCCCCGGAAAACATGTTTCAACTCCGCATCTTCGTGCAGCCGTCCGTTCACCCGGTTTTCTCGTTCAATCCGGACGGAGACCGAAAGCTCACGGGGCCCGGCCGGCATCGCAACGAAGGTGCAACACGACAGGAAAAATTGGTGTTTGAAGATCTCACTCCGCCCAGGAAATTGCTTCCTCAGGGCACGTATCGATGGCTTCCTGAATGTCGTCCTCAGAACATGCCGTGATATCGGTCACGTAAGCCTTTTCTGTCTCTTCATTCAGTGCAAAGCAATCTTCCGCGATGGCCGCACACGTTCCACATCCCGTGCAAGCTTCTTCATCGATGACGACTTGTTTTGCCATTGTGTCTCCTTTCTACAGGACCATATTTGAGTTTATAAAGGAACTTGATCATGAGACCTTTACATCTTCCGGTTTTTGCCGTCAACCCAAATTATTATGATCGGCCGACTTTCAGTCCGTGTCGACCTCTTCGTTCGTGTCTCCCGTCGGAGGCTTGAGGATCCGGGCCGGCGAAACGCGCTCGCCCGGTCGGCAAAAGCCAAAAGCCTTGAAACAATGTGTGAAATGACATATTGTGGCTGCGGGTTTCTCCCGCCGCGGAGACGCAGGCGGAAGTGCCGGAGGGAGGGGCAAGCCCCTGTCCCGGTTCGAAATGACGGTCAGGCACGCCCGTCCCATGGATAGCCTGAGCCGGGAAGACGGACGGCTCTGGCGGGAATCCGGGCATAAGAGCATACACGGTAGGGGCGGGTCCCGCATTCCGTGCGCGGTCCCTACTCCAGCACGGGAACGAAAAGGAATCCCACATGTTTGTGATGAGCAATTTGATAGCTGCAATAGCGGGCGTACTTGATATCGTCCTCACCATCTATATGTGGATAGTCATTGTGGCCGCGTTAATATCCTGGGTTAACCCCGATCCGTACAACCCCATCATACGGTTCCTGCACAGCGTTACGGAACCGGTCTTCGGCCTGGTACGGCGAGTACTGCCCCTGCCGCCCATGGGGATAGACATTTCACCCATCATCGTTCTCCTGGCCATCGTCTTTCTGCAACGATTTCTTGTGAAGACTCTGTACCAGATAGCCATGCAGGTAGGGTAGGCATGCGCGTCGGCATTGAGATGGGGGAAAGAAACTCCGAGACGGCAAGATACGAAGGGAACCGATCCGAACGTAGGGGTCCCGCGCAGAACGCGGGATGCCTGCCCGTTTTCATGTTCCGCCGAGGCACCCGGTATCGGGTAATCGTACATGATTCGGGGTTGCCGGTCTCGGGCGGACACAGGGGCCGCCTCCATCACCGGCCTCGCGAACGAGAGTACGCCATGTACTTGAAGGAAACCAAAGACGGCGTCACGCTTGCCGTGAGGGTGACGCCCAACGCGTCCGCGAATTCGCTGACCTTTGGTCCGGGAGCACGGCTCGGAGTGAAACTCACCGCGCCGCCGACGGAAGGCCGCGCAAATAAGGAACTCATAAAGTTCCTCGCAAAAAAAGCCCGCGTTCCCCGGTCTTCGCTCACCATTGTACGGGGGCATTCATCCCGCGAAAAACTGATTCTCATTTCCGGGGGCCATGTGGATACGATAAGGACGAACCTGGAGATGTAGGGTGAGTAATCCATGGCCGAGTCGTACCCGTAAGGCTACGCTTGGAAACGATGGCGTCTACAGGTGTCCCGGTACGTGTGCGGAAATCGGCGGAGGTCCTGAAAAACCGGAAACGCCGCCCCGCCGATATGCCCTCACCCTTGAGAACCCCGCCATCCATCCCGCACGCGCCCGTTCCCGGCCTGGAGATTTTGCTTGACATGCCGGACAAGGCGGTGTTACAAGATTGTGAATCCTGAAGGTCCGTGAAATAGGCAGGCTGTGGTCTGTCGCAGAAAGAGGCCCCCTGACTGCTCTCGACGGTGATCGACGTTGGGAACGCGTCAGGGCCGCTGCAATCTCCCCACTGGAGATTCACGGTGGTACGGGCGATCATTGCCTCAGGGCATTTTTTTTAGATTCTTTGTGGATTTGGAGGAAAAGATGAGACGACTATTAACGGTACTCATGGCAGGGCTGCTTATTGCGGCCTTTGTCGTTCCCGCCGCGGCATGGGAATTCTCCATGACGGGCGAGTACGAGCTTCGGCTTCGGTACATCAGCCGAACCGGAAACACCGACCTGTTCGGCGTCGCGCCGCTCCAGGATGCGGCGGGTGTCGGTCTACCCCTTAACACGGCAGTGGGTTTTGCCGGACCGAACTGGTACAACACCAACCTGGGGACCAACGTGCTCGGAGGCCCGACCGTGGGTGCACGGGTTGCGGAGAACCCGGGGGCTCTGGGGTTGGGCACCATCGTGGAACGCCCGATCGACGCGGTGACCGCGGGCTTTGCCGATGTCGGCATCGGCCGGGGCAGAATCGTGCGGGGCGGTTATTCGACGTATGGGTGCGACGCGCTGTATTCCGATTCGAGGCTTACCATCCATCCCGCGATCAGGGTGAACCCCGCAATCAGGGTGCACGGCACGTATACGGTCGGCGGTATGCGTCACAAATGGTTCCAGAATTATATCAACGGCTTCGGCATTGGCATCGGAACCCCGCCTCTCGAGCGTTACTACATGTCTCAGTCGAG